>VBKA01000020.1 GCA_005879815.1 Chloroflexota bacterium | reverse complement strand
CGTCGCCCTCCTCGTCGAGCAGCGCCTGCGCCTCCCACAGGTTCACCAGCCGACGCAGCTCGGGCACAGGCTGGTCGTGATCCTCCACCCGCAGGTCCATGTTCAGCGCCCGCCAGCGGGTCGGCCGCAGCTCGCCGTCCACGATCACGATCGCTGCGCTCTGCCGGCCGCGCACGTCGCCTCCCTGCCCCTCGGCGGCCTCCAGTGCTCTGAGCAGGCGCTCGCTGAAGGGAAGCTTCTCGGCAAGCGCCGCCTCGTAGGCGGGCGCCATCGAACGCCACACCTCGTCCCGCTCCAGGAGGTTGCCCTGGACGGTGAAGCCGTCCCGCGCCAGGTGTCCGGCGGCCGGAACACAGGCACTGCCGGTGTAGGCAGCCGCGCGGCCCTGCGTGTCGACCACCCCTACCTGGCGTTGCTCGGGCGTCTCGTCGCCGGCGACCAGCGCAGCGACGACCTTCTCGGCACTCCAGCCGTTGCGGAGCATCTCGAGCGCAATCGGTCCAAAGCCGATGTTGACGAAGGCCTGGGTGGCGATAGCGCCGACGCCGGCCTCGAGCCAGGGCACGATCGGCCCGACGGTGTAGGCATGCGATTGGACGGCCACGCCGTACCGACCGGTGAGAGGATCGCGAGCCACGATGCTGTACGTCATGCACGCAGCCTAGCCGCTCGGCATCCCCCGCACGGCGCCACTGGCCCGGGTTGGGCGGAAAGACGGGCGGGGGTACACTCGAAGGCTACCACGCCGACCCGACGACCGTCGGGAAGCTGCCTCGACGGGCCGAGCCGGCGCCAACCCGAGGAGGTGCCTATGCGCGCGTTCATCGTGGAGCTCCAGAACCGTCCCGGCGGCCTCGCCGCCCTCGCCGAAGCGATCGCCGAACGGGGCATCAACATCACCAACGTGGTGGGTGCCACCTGCGGTGGCAGCGGCTCCCTTGGCATCATCACCAATGACGAGGCGAGCACCAAGACAGTGCTCGATGGAGGGTCGTTCAGCTACCGCCAGATCGACCTGGTAACGGCCGATCTCGATGACAAGCCTGGGACGCTCGGCGCCGCCGCCCGGCGGCTCGCCGATGCTGGCGTCAACATCGAGCTCCTGCTGCCCACCGGGATGGAGGGAGGCAAGGTCAGCGTCGCTTTCGGCGTCGACAACGCCGCCGCCGCTCAGCAAGCCCTGGGCGAGCTCGCCACCGTATCCCGTTGACGCGTCAGCCCGCGCGGCCGAGCGCCGCGCGGGCCACATCCGGCACGTCGGTCACGAACCCCCACAGGCCCGTCGCAGCGAGGTGCTGCATGCGTTGGGGGTCATTGACGACGTAGCACCCCAGTCGAATGCCGTATGCGTTCGCCTGCGCGATGAGCGGCATCGGATCCAGGCCAAGGTCTCCCTCCCAGGGGTGCACACCCTGGTGCCGATGCTCGACCGTCCACGGCAGCACGCGCTCGACCTTGTCGAAGGGGACCAGCAGGAGTCCGGTTGGCAACGTCGCGTCGAGCTCGCGCACGCGTTCGATCGCCTGCTCCTCGAAGCTGATCACGGTGGCCAATCCGGATCGCAGGACGGGTGAGGCGCGGAGCGCAGCGACCGTGGCGTCTGCCGCGCCCCTCGCCTTGAGCTCCACCACCAGGCCCACGCCATCGGGCAGCCAGTCGAGCACCTCAGGCAGGGTCGGAACCTGAAGTCCCTGCCCGCGATACGGAAAGACACCGTCATCGGTCTGGAAACGGTAGCCGGCGTCGGCCGCACGAATGGCCTCCAAGGGCATCTCCGCGATCGCGCCGGTCAGGTCCGTAGTGCGCTCGAGAGTGGGGTCGTGGATCACCGCCAGCTGACCGTCGGCGGTGAGGTGCACGTCGAGCCCGATCGCGTCGGCCCCCTGTTCCGCCGCCAGCTCGAAGGACGGCAGCGTGTTCTCCGGCCGCTGCGTGGAAGCGCCGCGATGGCCGACGATCAGCGTCATCGCGGGAGCTCACCGTGCGGCACGATGGCCGGCTCCAGCGTCGCTTCGCCGGCCAGGCGAGAGGCCGCCCAGCCCGCGCCACCCGCTGGCCGGTGCGAGGGCGGCCACGCGCGCGGCTCGGGCTCCGTCACCCGGCGATGATAGCGAGGCGTCGCGGGGCCCCGAGGCCGATGGACGCGCTCAGCCTTGCTGCAGGTGAGCCCCGAGCACTGTGGTGATGGCTCGCGCCACCGGAGCGGGATCGAACGCGTGGCCGCGCTCCGCCTGGTAGGCAATGGCGCCGTGGAGGAGCATGCCGGTCGCCAGGCTCACCCCTTCGACGTCGAGGTCGGGAGAGGCCTCCCCGCGTGCCATCGCCTCGCGGATGAACATCGCCGCGAACCCGCGTTCCTGGTCGAACATCCGCTGCAGCAGGTCCCGGATGCGGGGGTTGCGGTCGGCCTCCGCCCAAGCGTGGACGACGATCGCGCCCCAACTCTCCTCCTCCAGTGAGCTGACGAACACGCTGATCGCCGCCTCGAGGCGGGCGCGCGGGTCGGGGATGCCGGCCAGCGTACGCGCCAGCTCGTCGAGCTTCGCCTCTGTCTGCTGGCTGCAGACCGCGAGGAAGAGCTCCTCCTTGGACGGGAAGTAGCGGTAGATGAGGCCCACGCTGACACCCGCCTCGGCCGCAATGGCGGGCAGGTTCGCACGGAACCCGGACGCGGCGAAGGCACGGCCGGCGCCCTCCAGGATGCGCTCGCGGACGGCTGCCGCATGTGCAGCCGGAGTCTCGCGCTGCGGAGCCGTGATCGGCGTGGGCTGGGCGGTCACCCAGCCGCTCCCGTTATGAACATCCATTCATTCTGGCCTTGACAGGCCGGTTCCGCAAGCCCTACAGTCAGGGCAATCCACTGAACGATCATTCATTGCGGCGGGAGCAACCGATGCGCAGACGGCTGTCGGCGACCATTCTGGCGATCGTGGGGCTCGGTGTGCCGGTCCTCGTGGCGTTTCTTTCGCGCAGGACAGATGACGATCGACCAGTGCCGACCAGCGCTCCGCATACGACGGAGGCGCTCAGCGGACCCCTGGGGCCCGCCGGTGCCCCGATCGCAACCGGGCAGCCGAGCGGCGGCGATTCGGCCCGGCCAATCCTGGAACCCCATCCGACCGGGCTCTTCGCAGCCATCGGTCGCTTCGACTACCGCTTCCGACGCACTCTTCCGGTGCTCGGGCTGGCGCTCGTCCTCGGTCTCAACGTCTGGGCTGGAGTAGGTGGTGGCAAGCTCATCCAGGGTGGCTGGTTCATTCCGGGGTCGGAGGAGCAGCAGGAAGCCACCCTCATCGCGCAGCGCTTCGGGCAGCAGCCGACCACCATGCTGGTCGTCTACCGCGATCCGGAGGGGAATGCCGCCTCGGACGGGTTCCAGGCCAAAGTCAAGGCCAGCCTCGTCGACGTCCTGAAGGATCCCGTTGCGTATGGGCTGGTCACCTACGCGGACACCCGCAGCCCGCAGCTGTTGAGCCGCGACGGGACCGAAACGCTGGCCGTCATCAAGCTGACCAAGCCCATCGAGGATTCGGTCGAGGACGCGGGGCGACTGGCAGGCAAGGTCCACGCCCCGCCGGGCGTGCCAACGCAGATCACCGGGATCCCGCAGGTCTACAAGGAGTTCAACGCCAAGATCGAGCACGACCTGGTCCAGGCCGAGACGATCAGCCTGCCCATCGCCCTGTTGATCCTGCTGGCGGTGTTCGGGACGCTCGTGGCGGCCGGCCTTCCGCTGCTGATGGCCGCTCTGGCGTTGCCAAGCACCTTCGCGGTGATCTCCATCCTCGCCAACGTGACGGACATGAGCGTCTTCGTCACCAACCTGGCGAGCATGATCGGCCTGGCGCTGGCGATCGACTATTCGCTGTTCATGGTCAGCCGCTTCCGCGAGGAGCTGCGCCACCACTCGGTGGAGATCGCCATCGAGCGCATGATGGGCAGCGTCGGCCGCGCGGTCGCGGTCTCCGGAGTTGCCGTCGCCATCGGCCTCTCCTCGCTGACCGTCTTCGAGGCATCGGCCCTGCGCTCGATGGGCTACGCCGGGATCATCACCGTCGTCTCGACCCTCGTCTTCGCGCTCACGGTACTGCCCGCCATGCTGGCCATGCTCGGCCCGCGAGTGAACCGCTTCCGCGTCCCGCTCCCGCGCCGGCTGCGGCTCATCGAGGACGACACGGCCGCGGCGGATCGGCGCCAGGGGCACGGTCTGTGGGCCTGGATCGCGGCGCGTGTCATGCGACGGCCGCTTCTGATCGCCGGGCCGATCCTGGCCCTCCTCCTCCTGGCGGGAGCGCCCTTCCTCTCCCTCCAGCTGTCGACCGGCCAGAACATCACCGACCTGCCCGACACCCCTGCTCGATCAGGCTTCCTGACGCTCGCCAAAGACTTCCCCGGCGGCCAGAGCGACCCCATCGCGGTGGCTGTCACCTGGTCGGGATCGAACCTGGACGGCAGCTTGGACACCGCGCGCCAGGCATCGCTGTCGGCCTACATCAGCCGCGTCATGAAGCTCACGGGCGTGACCGACGTGCTCTCGGCGCTCACCGCGCCCCCCGGTGTGCCGGCCGACCAGTATTCGGCTCTGCTCGCGATGCGCGCCGGTCAGCGGCCCGCCGCGGCGGCGGCGATGGGCACCTATCTCAAGGACTGGATCGGGGGTGACACGACCCGGGTGATCGTGTATTCGAAGCTGCTGCCGGACTCGGATGCGGGACGTGAACTCGTCGCCCAGGTCCGCGGGCTGGCCGCGCCGGCAGGATCGCAGGTCCTCACCGGTGGGCTGCCCTCGCGGTCCGCGGATTTCATGGCCAGCTTCCGGAGCTCGGTGCCGGTCGCGGTGCTGATCGTGGTGGTCGTCACCGCCGGCGTGCTGTTCCTGACCTTCGGATCGGTCTTCCTGCCGGTCAAGGCCGTGCTGATGAGCCTGATCAGCATCAGCGCCAGCTTTGGGGCCCTGGTCTGGCTCTTCCAGCAGGGACACCTCTCCGGCCTGCTCGGCTTCGAGCCCTCCGGGGCCATCGGCGCCTGGCTGCCGGTGATCATGTTCGCGATCCTGTTCGGCCTCTCGATGGACTACGAGGTGCTCCTGCTGTCGCGCATCCGCGAGCGCTACCTGGCGACCGGCAACAACACGCGCGCGGTGGCTGAGGGGATTGGGCTGACGGGAGGGACCATCACCGGCGCCGCGCTGATCATGGTCGCTGTCTTCGCCGCGTTCGGGCTGTCGAGCATCCTCTTCATTAAGGCGCTCGGCATCATCCAGGCGCTGGCCGTCCTCATCGATGCGACGCTCGTCCGCGGGCTGCTGGTGCCGGCCTTCATGCGGGTCATGGGGCGGGTGAATTGGTGGGCGCCGCGGTGGGTGCAACGCGCAGTCTCCCGGCTGGGGCTCTACGAGGATGCGGAGAGCGTCCGCCACACCCAGCTGCCGGCGCCGGATGCGGCGCCGGCGACCGGAGGGTTCGCCGCGTCCTGACGCAGGCGTTCTTCTTGGCGCGGTACCCTGCCGGGCGTGGCCGGTAAGAATCGTCTCGAAGAGCTGACGCGGCGATGGCAGGCGCGCCATGACGCTCGCCGGCGTACGCAGGCCGACGAGGGCGTGTCGCGGGAGCCGGCCGATTCGGTCCGAACGGCTCGGGCCGCGTCCGCCTTCCCATTCAGGCGCATCTCGCCAGCCGACTACGTCGCGCGCCACGGTTCCGACATGGTCGGGTTCACCTACGACGACTACACCTACGCCGATGCCGCCCTCCAGGCCTGGCTCGACGAGGTCGGCCGGCTGCTGCGTGCGCGTTCCAACGAGCCTGACCGATGAGGAGCGGCTCTACGCCAGCCTGGGCGGTCGAGCTCGCGCTGCGGGTGTGCGCAGACGTTGGCGTGGCGCCGCCCGATGCGCTGCGCTGGCGCCGCGCGGACCGCGAACTCTCAACGGGGTTGACGCGACGCCATGCCGGATCGATCGCCGTCACCACGGGTCGGGACAGCGATGACGCTCGGCACACGCTCCTGCATGAGCTCGCCCACTGGCTGGCGCCGGGGGGCCCGCGTCGTCGGGGCTGGCGACGGCAGGCGGTCCATCACGGCCGCGCGTTCTACGCGACGGCCTTCGACCTCTTCGCGCGGTACGACCCCGATCCCGTCGCCGCGCTGCGGCGCGAAGCGGCGCGCTACCCCAACGCGCTGCGTCACGCTCGAGCGCTTGCGGTCCCAGGCACGGAGGCGCTCGCCCTCGAGCGACAGATCGCGCGGCGGGGGAGCCGCCGGCCGCGAGCGGCATGGCGCGTCTCGGCGCCGGAGCATCCAATTCGGCTTGTCCGCGATGGCCGCTGGTACGTCTGCGCGACCTGTGGCCGGCGGCTCGTTGGTCGGGCGCTCCTTCGCGCCGCTCAACGCGGCTCCCGCGACCGACACACGCTCTGGACGCGCGAGGTCATCGAGGCGGCCGGTTGAGCTCAGGCTCGTGCGAGGCTCACGGCCTCCGCGAGGGCGTGCATCGCGTCCCCGGATGATGGGACGCACGCCGCGATGACGTGGCCGACGCCGGCTTCGCGATAACGGCGCAGCCCCGCGGCGATCTCGGCGGGCGAGCCTCGGAGGGCGTGCGTCGGTGGTTCGTCAGCGGCGGTAACGAGCTCCGCGAAGACGACGTTAACGCCGATCGTGATCTCGAGCGTCGTCGGATCCCGGCCGGCGGCGGCAAGCGCCTCGCGGAGAGGAGCGACCCGCGGCTCGATCTCGGACACGTCCCCGAACCAGGCGGCGTTCCACATGTCGGCGTGCTCGACGGTCAGCCGCAGCATCCGCGGCCGCCGGCCGGCGATCAGGATGGGCGGACCGGACGGTCGCGGCCCGCGAGGGAACAGGACGGCGTCATCGGCCTGGTGATAGTGGCCGCGGATGTCGGCGCGGCCCTCACGAAGCAGCGGCAGGACGATCTTGAGCGCCTCCTCGAACCGCCCCACCCGGTGGTCGAACGGGATGCCGAAGGCATCAAACTCCGGCTCGTGCCACCCCGCACCCAGCCCCAGGATCAGGCGTCCGCCGCTGATCTCGTCGACCGTCACGGCCATCTTGGCCAGGACCGCCGGGTTGCGGAATGGCATCGCCAGCACGATGGTGCCGATCTCCACGCGAGCGGTGTCCGCGGCCAACGCGGCAAGGACCGACCACGCCTCGTAGATGCCGGAAGTCGGCTCGGGCGGGAAACGGAACAGCAGGTGGTCGTAGACCCAGATCGAGTCGAGACCGGCGGCCTCGGCCGCCTGGGCAATCTCCCGCAGCTCAGCGTAGGAAGCGGTCCGCCCCGACAGCTCACCCTCGCTGATGGGCATCACCGCGCCGACCTTCACGCGCCCATGCTAGCCGCGGCCCTTCGCAGCATCGCATCGGTCTACCGTAGGCTGGCGTGATGGCTGACCGGGCCCTCCCCCTCGCGGGCGTGCGCGTGCTCGACTGCAGCCGCGTGCTCGCCGGACCCTTCGCCACCATGCTGCTCGCCGACCTGGGAGCCGACGTCGTCAAGCTTGAGCCGCCCACCGGCGACGAGAGCCGCGACTGGGGTCCGCCGTTCTGGGGCGATCCCGCCGAGCGGATCAGTGCATATTTCGCCGCGGTCAACCGCAACAAGCGCTCCATCGTGGCGGACCTGGGGACCGATGGCGGCCGCGAGCTCCTGGACCTGCTCGCCTCGCGCTCGGACCTGCTGATGCACAACGCGCGGCCCGCGTCAGCGGAGCGCCTGGGCCTCGGTGGGGGTCGCCTTGCCGAGCGGCATCCCGACCTGGTCGTGGCCGTGGTCGATGGCTTCGCGATCGCCGGAGAGAACGCCGAACGCCCTGCCTACGACCTCCTCGCGCAGGCGGTCACCGGCCTCATGGCGGTCACCGGCGAGCCTCTTGGTACGCCCATGAAGGTCGGGGTGGCGCTGCTCGACCTGCTCGCGGGCCTGGAGGTTGCGGTGGGCGCGCTGGCGGGCCTGCTGGCGGCCGAGCGCCAGGGACGCAGGCTCGGCCAGGGATCGCGAATCGACGAGGTGCGTGGCTCACGATTCGACGTGGCGCTCGTGGAGGCGGGGGTTGCGAGCCTGATCAACGTGCTCGGCAACCTGGTTGCCACCGGTGAAGAGCCAATGCGCTACGGCAACGCCCACCCCAACATCGTGCCGTACGAGGTGTTCGCGACGGCCGATGGCCACGTGGCGATCGCGGTCGGCAACGATCGGCAGTTCGCGCGCCTCATCTCCACGCTGGACCTCGATCCCGATGATCGATTCGCGACCAACGCCGGGCGCGTCGCGCACCGAGCCGAGCTGATCCCGATCCTCGCTGGCGCCATCGCCGCGCGGCGACGCGACGAGCTGGTTGGCGCGCTGATCGCTACCGACGTGCCCGCTGGTCCCGTCAACCTGGTGAGCGAGGCCCTCGCCATGATGCAGGCCACGGCAGGTGGCGCCTGGCTCCAGGACGCCGGCCAGACGCGACTGGCGCCGAACCCGATCTGGGTCAACCGGGAACGGCTGCCGGCACGCGAAGCGCCACCGCGGCTTGGCGAGCACACGGATGCCGTCCTGTTGGAAGCGGGTCTGGACGCGGGCCAGATTGCCCACCTGCGTGCCTCCGGCGTCGTGGCCTGATCTCGTGGTGATACAGATCCGGCGCACGACCGTAGACGTATCATCCGAAGCCTGGTGAGTGGCCTCACCGGGCTGTGGCGGTTCGTGCCCAACCGGCACCAAGGAGCGAACGCGTGCAGATCGCGGAGGTGGAGGGGATTGGGGCTGCCCACGCCAGCAGTCTCGATGCCGTCGGCGTCCATACCGATTCCGACCTGCTGACGGCGGGCGCCACCCGTGCCAGCCGCCAGCGCCTGGCATCGCGGACCGGGATCCGGGAGCCCCTTCTGCGCACCTGGGTGAACCGTATCGATCTCGCGCAGCTGGAAGGGATCGGTCCTGCCCATGCCAGCCTCCTGGAGGCGGCCGGCGTCGATTGCTGCGCGGAGCTCGCGCGGCGGGATGCGGAGCACCTCGCCGCGACGCTGGTGGAGCTGGTTGCCACCCGCGGCACCGTGCGACGCGCTCCCGAGGCGCACGACGTCGCGCGCTGGATCGGCGAGGCACGAGCTCACGCTGCGGATGTGGAGCAGTGACGGGCCCTGCCGCAAGGCGGACTAGCGACCCGCAAGAGCCTCGACCACCGGCGCCATCGGCTCGGCGAGGCGGGCAGACCAGACGTAGTAGCTGATCCCAAGCTGGTCCCGACGCCGCAGGAGCGTCTCACGCACCTGGGCGAGCGTGCCATGCAGCAGGTAGGGCGTGCCGCCGACCACCTTTGGCGCGACGGCCTTGAGAGCCGATGCCACGGACCCCAGGGGCGAGGCCCCGCTGCCAATGAGGCCAGCACTCGCGACTAGCACGTTGAGCTCGAGACGCTCGAATGCCTCCCGTGACCCGGCGGCGTCGCGGACGATCGCCACCTTGCGCGCGGTCTCGCCCTCGGTCGCCTGGCTGGCGATCGGCCGCCCATGGCGGTCGAACTGGGTGAGCAGCCCCACGATGTCCGCCTGTCGCGCGGCGATGCCGAGCAGGCGCGGTCCGCCGCCGCCGATCAGGATGGGAATCCGGCGCTGGACCGGAGCAGGAGCGAGTCGCGCACCCTCGAGGTGGTAGTGGCGGCCGGCGTGGGTCACGCGATCGCCAGCGAAGAGCCGGCGGATGACGACCAGAGCCTCCTCCATGCGGTCGATCCTCAGTCCGGGCCGCTCGTACCGCATCCCGAGCTGGCGGTAATCCGACATGTTCCAGCCAGCCCCGATGCCGAACTCGACTCGGCCTTTCGATATGTGGTCGAGCGTGGCGGCCTCGCGGGCAAGGAGCAGCGGATGACGGTAGTCGTTCGCGAAGACCAGGGCGCCGATGCGGATGCGCGAGGTGACCGCCGCGGCCGCGGCCAGCGCACCAACGGGCGAGAGCTGGTGGCCAAGGTGATCCGACATCAGGAAGGTGTCGTATCCGAGGTTCTCGGCGCGTCGCGCGAGATCGGTCCAGGTCTCCCTGGTCGGGACTCGTCCGGCTGTCACCCCGAATCTGAACGGATGCACCGCCGAACGGTAGCGGACCCTAGGCCGTGGATCGGCGAATCTCACGATCGGGGGCGGCGAGGCGTTCCATGATGGTCACCAGATTTGAGGATCTTGCGATCGTGTCCGTGCTCGCCGTCAGCACCACCGGGGTCTTCTGCCGAAGCGGGTGCCCAGCACCTGCCCCCAAGCCGCACAACACCCTGCGCTTCGGATCCTCTGCCGACGCGCTGTTCGCCGGATACCGACCCTGCCTCCGGTGCAGGCCCGATGTCGGCAATTCACCGCGGACGCAGCGAGGGCTGCGGCGTGTTGCCTTGCTCGGTCGGCTGCGCCGTCCGCGCCATCGCAGAGCGGAAGAAGGTGTGGTCCGGCTGGCATTGGTCCGGACGCCATTGGGACCGATGGTCGCCGGTGTGGCGGTCAGCGGCCTCGCACTCCTGGAATTCGCTGATCGGCCAATGCTCGAGACGCAGCTGAAGGTCGTCGAGCGGCGTTTCAAGGCGCGCCTGGAACCGGGCCAGACCGCGCTTCACAGCCGGCTGCAGGGTGAGCTCGACGCCTATTTCGGAGACGAAGCCGGCCAGGCCGGCTTCACGATTCCCCTGGCGCGTCCGGGCACTCCGTTCCAGGAGCGCGTCTGGGACGCGCTCACCAGGATCCCGGCGGGCATCACGACCTCGTATGCGGCGCTGGCGGCGCAAATCGGTCAGCCGTCGGCGGTGAGAGCGGTGGCTCGCGCCAATGGGATGAACCGTCTGGCGCTGCTGGTGCCGTGCCATCGGGTCATCGCCTCCGATGGCAGCCTCTCAGGCTATGGCGGGGGCACCTGGCGGAAGGCTGCGCTGCTCGAGCGGGAGCGTCGGGTGGCGGGCTTTCGGGCTCAGTGATGCGCGCCGGCCTGATGGAAGGCCGCGCTGATCCGGTGGCCGGCTTCTTCGAGCTGGTCCGGGCCGTAGCGGCTGAACGAGAGGCGGAGGTTGGCCTCGAGACCGTCCGTCAACGAGAAGGCGTTGCCCGGCATGAACGAGACGCCTCTCCCCTGGGCGAGCTCGAGCAGCGCCGAGGCTGAGCGACCCGCCGGCAACGTCAGCCAGACAAAGAAGCCCCCGTCTGGGCGCTTCAGCCCCACGGTCTCCGGCAGCCCAGATGCCAGGGCACCCACGAGCGCGTCCCGCCTCGCCGCGTAGGCAGACCTGAGCCGCTCGACGTGCCTCGCGTAGAACCCACTCTCGGCGAGCACGGCGACGGTCAAGGCCGGGACGTGGGCGATCCCCCCGCCCGAATCCAGCAGGCCGGATTGCGAGAGGCGGGTCGTCATGCGCGGCTCCGCGGTGAGAAAGCCAACACGGAGTCCCGGTGCCAGCGTCTTGGAGAACGACCCGACCCGGACGACGGAACCTGGCGTCGCCAGGCTCCAGAGCGAGGGTGGCGGCGGCTCGTCGTAGAACAGCTCGCGATAGGCGTCGTCCTCGACGATGAGGAGCTCCCGCGACTCGGCGAGACGCACGAGCTCGATCCGACGATCCAGCGGCATCACACCGCCCGTCGGGTTGTGAAAGGTCGGGATCGTGTAGAACAGCCTCGGCTGACGCCCCGCTCTTTGGAGCCGATCGAGGGCAGCAGTCAGATCATCGAGATCGGCGCCATCGGCGTCGCGTCTGATCGGGACCACTTCGAGCGCGTGGTCCCTGAGCAACTTGACGGCGATGTGGTAGGTGGGCGACTCGACAAGCGCCACGTCGCCGGGCTGAGTCGACTGCGTGATCGTCATGTCCAGGGCGTTGGAGGCGCCCGCGGTGATGACGATCGCCGATGGATCCGGCGCCCTCTCGTCCACCTCGCCGAGTCGCCCCGCAAGCCAGGTCAGGAGCGGGGCCGGGCCCTGGGCGTATCCGTAGGCGAACAGGTCCGGGCCCCACCGGCGCGCGGCCTCACCCGCGGCCCGCCGCAGCTCGTCGACCGGGAGCAGATCAGGGTCGGGGTGCCCCCAGCCGAGGTCGATGACGTCCGGCAGGGCGCTGAACTGCACGAGCGGCAGTGAGCTCGTCGCAGGGTCGCTGACGCCGCCCGCCATCCGCTCAGGCTACCTGTTCGCCCGCCAGCCACGTCTCGCGCACGGAGATCGCGCCGATCATCGCTGGATCGACTCGGGCGGGGTCTCCGTCGAGGATCGCGAAGTCCGCCAGCTTGCCCGGCTCGATCGACCCGACGGAGGCCTCGACGTGGCCGGCGTGGGCGGCATCGATGGTGTAGGCGCGCAGCGCCCGCGCAGCACTGATGCGCAGCTCGGCGGCTCCGAGCGTCGTGCCGTGGACCGTCCGCCGCTCGACCGCCGCCTGGATGGCAACCAGCGGCGCCGGCGGCGCCACCGGCGCATCGCACGAGAGCGCGAACCGGACACCCGCCCGTGCGAACAGGCCAAGCGGGTGGTACCGCTCCCCGAGCGGCTTGCCCACGGCGGCCACCGCGCCGTCACCGAAGTTCCGCATGTGCTGCGACTGCGCAACCGGGATCACGCCCAGGCGCGCCATCCTCACGATCTGGTCGTCGGTTGGCAGTGCGCAATGCTCGATGCGATGACGGGCATCGGGCCTTGGAACGCGTGCCATCGCCTCCTCGACGGCATCCAGCACCAGGCCGATGGCCGCCGGCGACAACGCGTGCGTTCCGGTCTGCAGGCCTGCGGCGTGCGCTCGGCGCAGGAGCTCGGCGTACTCGGCGGGCTCGTGGTACAGGAGGCCGTGCTCCCCAGGTTCGCTGGGGTACCCGTCGGGGAAGAAGGCCGTCCGTCCGATCAGGGTGCCATCGGCGTAGAGCTTGATGCCCGCAAACCGCAGCCAGTCATCCCCGAGGGGCGCCACAAGCCCGAGCTGAAGGACCTCGTCGAGCAGGCTGGAGATGACGAGGAGGTTGACGCGCAGGCGCAGGCGACCGGCGTCTCGAAGGCGCAGGTGGGTCTCGAGCTCACGCCGTGTGACCTGCGCATCGAATACGGTGGTGATGCCCGCGCCCAGGATCGCGCGCTGGGCGGCCTCCATGTGGCTCGAAAGGGCCTGCGGCGAATCGGGCACATGGATGTTCGGACCGTGTCGACCGATCTTGACGCTGGCAGGTCCAAGAGCCAGGTCCCAGGCGGCGTCCATCAGGCGGCCATCTGGCCGCCCGTCGGCTCCGCGCCCGATCTCCCCGCCGGGAACGTCCGGCGTGGAGGCGTCGATGCCAGCCAGCCCGAGAGCGGCGGTGCTGACCACCGCCCCGTGGCCGCTGCTGTGCATGACATACACCGCCCGACCAGGCGTCGCCTGCTCCAGATCGGCGGCCGTCGGATGCCTTTGCTCGGCGAGCTGACGCTGGTCGTACCCATACGCCCACAACGGGGCATCCGGCCCGAGGCCGGCCGCGCTCTCAGCCAGGACGCCCACGAGCTTCTCGATGGACGGGGCGCGTTCCGGGCCGACATCGGTCCACGAGGCCGTCTGCCCCAGCATCAACGGATGGATGTGCGCGTCGACGAACCCCGGCATGAGCACGCGGCCCCCCAGGTCGCGCTCCTGCCTCCGCTCACCGGCAACGGCCCGGCAATCGGCGAGCGATCCGGCGTGCAGAATGCGATCACCGCGAATCGCGACAGCCTCGACCCGATCCGGATCGGCCATCGTCAGGATCGGTCCACCCGCGAGGATCAGCGGTTCGGCGTCGTGCAGCCGCCCAGACTCCACCGTCAGTCGACCGCCTCGATGAACCGCCGGGTGCGCTCGTGGCGCGGGTTGCCGAAGAACTCGTCCGGCGTCGCATCCTCGATGATCTCGCCGCCGTCCATCATCAGCACCCGGCTGGCGACGCGTCGCGCGAAGCCGATCTCGTGCGTGACGACCACCATGGTCATCCCCTCGCGGGCCAGCTCCTCCATCACCGCCAGGACCTCGCCAACCAGCTCCGGATCAAGAGCCGATGTCGGCTCGTCGAAGAGCATCACCTTGGGGTTCATGACCAGGGCTCGCGCGATCGCCACCCGCTGCTGCTGGCCACCAGACAGCTCGCCGGGGTAGAAGTCGCGCCTCGCGGCGAGCCCAACGCGGTCGAGCATCGCCTGCGCGATCTCGCGGGCCTCGTCCTTCGAACGCCCGCGGACCTCGGTGAGACCGAGCATCACGTTGCCGAGCGCCGTGAGATGCGGGAACAGGTTGAAACGCTGGAAGACCATCCCGATCTCCGAGCGTTCCCGTGCGAGCGTCCGCTCCGGCAGGGACGCGACCCGGCCGCCCTGTCCCTCACGAACGCCAAGTCGCTGCCCCTCGAGGCGGACCTCGCCATGGTCCACTGGCTCGAGCAGGGCGAGACAGCGTAGGAGCGTGCTCTTCCCGGAACCGGACGGCCCCAGGATCGCCTTGACGTCACCGCGGTGGACGCCGAATGAGACGCCGCGCAGCACCTCGGTGCGACCGTAGCGTTTGTGCACCTCGACCGCCTCGAGGACGTACTCCGCGCCGGTTGCCGTCTCCGCGGCTACTGCCTCACCCAGGACGGCGGCGTCCAGCAGGTGGCGGAACGGCTCCTCGATTCGGCCATCGCCGACGGGCTTGTCGCTCATCGCATTGGGGCTAGCTGACGGACGCGGCCCAAGACCGAGCCGCTGGCGGCCCGTTGGGAGGTCCACTCGAAGCGCCGCTCGATCCGCGACTGAACGAGCATCAGGACGCTCACGATCACCAGGTAGTAGACCGCGGCCGCCGCGTAGTACTCGGCGAACTGAAAGGTGATCGATACGGCGCTCTGCGTCCTGGCGAGGAGCTCCTGGAGCGAGATGACGCTCGCCAGGCTGGTGATCTTGAGCATGGTGATGAAGTCATTCGACAAGGGAGGGATGGCTACCCGCATGAGCTGCGGGGCGATGACCTTGCCGAACACCTTCCCTGGGGAGAGGCCCAGCGCACGGGCCGCGAGCCGCTGCCCTTCGTCAACCGAGAGCAAGCCTGCCCTGAGGATCTCCGCTGCGTACGCAGCTTCGTTCAACGACAGGGCCACGGCCGCTGCCAGAAACGGGGAGAACCACTCTCCGCGTAGCACGGGAAAGAGCTGCGGCAGCGCGTTCCACACGAAGAAGAGCTGGAGAAGGGTAGGAATCGCGCGAAAGATCCAGATGTAGGCCCAGGCCAGCCACCGCAACCAACCCCACGGGTGGCTGCGCATCAGCGCGAGCACCAGGCCCAGGACCAGCCCGAATGCCATCGCGATCACGGTCAGCGCGATCGTGATCTGGGCGCCCTCGATGAAGGTCGGGGACGTCAGGGCGTCGAAGAAGACGGACGGATCGAAGTTCACCGCGCAACCTTCGGGACGACCGGCGCGGTCCCGGATACCTCAGGACCGCGCCGCATGGGTCGGTGCCTGGCCCTTACTTGATGGCGTCGAGGACGACCGGGTCGATCTGGTATTGCTTGCAGAGAGCCGCCAGCTTGCCCGATGCCTTGAGCGCCTTCAGTGCATCGGTGAGGGCAGTCTTGAGATCCGCCTTGTTCTTCTGCAGGTAGACGCCATAGGAATCGGCCTTTGGGAAGGCGTAGGCGACCTCGTACTGGTCGCGGTGCTTGAGCAGGAAGTCGGAGATGGCGCTATCGGTCTCCCAGACGGCGTCCACGCGCCCGACGACGATCTGCTGCAGCTCATCGGCGACCTTTGGATAGCCCTGGATGGTGATGGCCTGGTTGCCGGCGCCGGTGCACTTCTTGCTCTGCGCCGCGCTTTCCGTCTCCACCTGCCCACCGGTCTGGATCGAAATCGTCTTGCCGCACAGGTCGTCTGGCGACTTGATGTTCTTTGGGTTCCCCTTGGGCACCATGAGCACCCAGCCGGTCGCCATGTAAGGCACCGCATCGGACACCTTCAGGCGCTTCTGGGTCACGTACAACGCGGTCCACACGATGTCGCAGCGGCCGGCGGTCAGGTCTGGGATGAGACCCGAGAAGGCCACGTTCCGGACCTCGAGGGGAAGCCCCCAAGCCTTGGCGACCGCACGTGCTCCGTCGACGTCGAAGCCGATAGCCTGGTTCGGATCGGTGACCGATGTCGACGGGAAGAATTCCATGGGCGGATATTCGATGTCGACACAGTCGGTCACGGTCCCCGCCTTGACCAGGCTGGTCGGGGCAGTGACGTGGACCTCGCTTGCTGCGGCGCTCCCGCCGGTGCTGGGAGATGCGCTCCCTGCGCCGCCGGACTGGCAGCCAGCGATGATGAGGCCCACCGCCAGGGCCACGAACCGCACAAGGGCGGATGGGCGCATCACGTCGTCTCCTCCTCGACTGGCCGGCCGCAGCAGTAGCTCACGGGTAGCTCGTGCGACGCGAATCGCAGACCGGCCTACGGCCGGCGACGATGCCCCGGCCGGTTGCGTCCGTATCGCCGATGTTTGTACCTTGAGCCCGATAGCCTGACAACCCCTCAGGAGCGATCGATCGTTGAGCATCCAGCCCCTCGTCCGCTCCGCGACCAGGACCTTCTTTGGCTCGCCGGTCTGCGATGACCTCGACACGCTCGAAGCCGAGGTCGGGTTCATCGGGGTGCCGTGGGATCAGGGCGTGATCATCCCGTTCATCCGCTCAGGTGCATACGCCGGGCCGCGCCTGGTGCGCGAGACGCGCACGCGCCTTCGTGAGACGAAAGCGGACGGGACGAGCGCGGGCTGGTTCGACATCGAGACTGAGCGTCACTACCTCGATGGTGTTCGAATGGCCGATTGCGGCGACGTGTTCGTGGCCGGCGGCGACGTCGACCTCAGCCATCGGCGCATGACGGAGGTTTCCAGAAAGATCGCCGATCGCGGCGCCTTGGTGGCCGCTGTCGGAGGCGATCACTCCATCAGCTTCCCGATTGGGCGCGGGGTTGTTGAGGTTCACGGGCCGCTCGACGTTGTGCACATCGACGCCCACCCGGACTTCGCCGACGAGATCTACGGCTCCCGCTTCCAGCACGGCAGCCAGCTGCGCCGTCTTTCGGAGCTCCCGACAGTCGAGCGCATCAGCGCCCTGGGTCTTCGTTCGGTCGATCCCGACCAGTACCAGGATCTGAAGGCGAAAGGGGTGGGATTCGCATCTACTCTGGCCGTCCTGGAGGAAGGCCCTACCGCCATCGCGGATCGGCTCGTCAGGCCCGGGAAGAACCTCTATGTCTCGATCGACATCGACGTCCTGGACGGGGGGCTCGTGCCGGCGACGACCCTGCCGGAGCCGGGCGGGCTCAGCTATCGGCAGCTCCGCGAGCTTCTCGCCGCGATCGCGGGCAAGGGCCACGTCGTGGGTTTCGACATCGTGGAGACCAGCGCGGCTCAGCCAGACCTCAACACCGCCATGACGTCCGCCTGGCTGATCATCCACTTCCTGACGGCGCTCTTCGAGGGGCGCGCCTCATAAGAAGGAAGGGTGACGTGGACTGAGGGCCGGCGCATCATGCCAACCGTGCCTCGCGACCTCCCCACTGGCACCGTCACCTTCCTGTTCAGCGACGTGGAAGGCTCGACCCGCCTGCTTCACGAGCTGGGGCCTGATGCGTACGCGGCGGCACTGGCAGAGCATCGGCGTATCCTGCGCGAGGCCTTCGGCGCGCAGGGCGGGGTCGAGGTTGATACGCAGGGCGACGCCTTCTTCGTCGCATTCCCGACGGCGCCCGGTGCGCTGGCGGCGGCTCGCGGAATCACCGAGGGCCTCCAGGGCGGTCCGATCAGGGTGCGCATCGGTCTGCACACCGGAACGCCCCTGCTGACTGACGAAGGCTACGTCGGCGCCGATGTCCATCGGGCGGCACGGATCGCGGCCGCCGGGCACGGCGGGCAGGTCCTGCTCTCAGCCGCGACCGTGGCCCTCACGGGCACCGATGGGCTGCACGATGTCGGCGTCCATCGGCTCAAGGATCTGTCGGCTCCTGAGCGAATCTACCAGCTGGGAGAGACGGAGTTTCCGGCTCTCCACAGCCTGTTCCAGTCGAATCTACCCATCCCCTCCACCCCGTTCCTCGGCCGCGAAACCGAGCTCATGGACGTGGAAGGGCTGTTGTCACGACCTGACGTCAGATTGCTTACCCTCACCGGCTCCGGAGGGACCGGGAAGACCCGCCTGGCCCTACAGGCTGCTGGCGCGCAAGCCGATCACTACCCGCACGGGGTTTGGTGGGTACCTCTCGCACCGCTTCGCGACCCGACTCTCGTGTTGCCCACTGCGAGAGATGCGCTGGGTGCCAAAGGCGATGTGGCGGACTTCGTCGGCGAGAAGTCGATGCTCCTCCTCTTCGACAATTTCGAGCAGGTGGTCGCTGCGGCATCAGACTTGTCTTCGCTGCTCGCTGCGTGCCCCAGGCTCGATGTGCTTGTGACGAGCCGCGAGCGCCTGCACCTCAGCGGCGAACAGGAGTACCCCGTGCCAACGCTGCTGCCCGACGAAGGGATCGCCTTCTTCACAGCTCGAGCGCGGGCGATGGTGCCCGATTTTCAGGTTGACGCGGCCGTGCCGGGAATCTGCCGCCGCCTGGACGACCTGCCGCTGGCGCTGGAGCTCGCAGCGGCGCGGATCAAAGCGCTGAGCACAGCGCAGATCCTCGAGCGGCTCGAACGCAGCCTGCCGCTGCTCACCGGCGGGGCGCGTGACCTCCCTGAGCGGCAGCGCACACTCCACGCGACGATCGCCTGGTCGTATGACCTGCTGACGCCCGACGAGCAACGCCTGTTTGCTCGATTCGCCGTCTTCGTCGGCGGATGCACGCTCGAATCGGCCGAGGACGTCACGGAAGCCGATCTCGATACCCTCCTGTCTCTGGTCGACAAGAGCCTGCTGCGCCACACCGAAGAGCGTTTCTGGATGCTTGAGACGATTCACGAGTACGCCACCGAACGCCTCGAAGCCTCGGGAGAGGCCACCAGCCTGGGCCGACGACACGCGGAGCACTACCTGGCTTTGGCAGAAGCATCGGAACCGAGCTTGATGGGAGTCAGTCCTGGCGCATCACTCGATCGGCTCGAACGAGACCACAACAATGTGAGAGCTGCTCTCGATTGGTTCGAGAGCTCTGGTCACCCCGGACTGGCGCTGCGTCTGGCAGGAAGCATCTGGGAGTTCTGGTGCCTGCGAGGCCACCCCTCCGAAGGCATGCGCCGTCTCGAAGACCTGCTCGACGCCGACAGTCAGCCGACCCAGGCGCGCGCAAAGGCGCTGACGGGAGCGGCTCATCTCGCGCCGGAGACCTCGGTCGGCGTGGAAACCTTCAAGCGTCGAGCTGAGGAGGCGCTCGCCCTTTACCGCCAGCTCGGCGACCCGTGGGGCATCGCGTACGCGGAGCTCCAGTTCGCAATGGCCGTCGCGTTTGAGGGCGACTTCGCAGTGGCGCAGCCGCTCGTCGAGGAAAGCGTGCGACGACTCCGCGAGCTGGGCGACGAGCACCGCGCCCTACAGGCGCTGCGACTCCTCGTCTGGTGCTGCGAACAGCTCGGCGAGATCGAGCGTTCGAAGAGCCTCACGGAAGATCTGCTCCGCGGTGCACGAGCTGCCCGCGACGTGCAGATGGAGGCGCGTGCACTGAACTCGCTGGCAATGATCGCGGACGACGAGGGCGACCCCGGGAAAGCTGTTGCGTTGCTGGAGGACGCGTATCGGCTCGACAACGCGTTCGGCGATCCCTGGGAGATCACAGTGGATCTGATTCGTTTCGCACGGACGCTCGCATTCGCGGGAATGGCCGAGCCAGCCGCAGAACTCCTCGCTCGTTCGGAGGGGATGCGCCAGGAGTTCGGTCTCACGCATCCCGCCTATGTGACCGACATGCGGGAGGACGCCGAGAAACGCGTCCGGGAGCGGCTAGATGAGGTCGTCTTCGCCGAGGCCTGGAAGCGTGGTCAAGCGCTGACTCCCGAAGAGGCGGTCGAGCTTGCCGTGAGCGCGCTGTAGCCGACGCTCCGCAAGGGGCCTGCGCCAGCAGTGGTCCGGCAGTCATCTCCGACGTGGAGATGGAGCGGGAGACGGGTCTCGAACCCGCGACATGCAGCTTGGAAGGCTGCCGCTCTACCAACTGAGCTACTCCCGCCCGCCAATCGCCAGTTTCGTGCTCGGCGAGACAGCATAACTGACCGGAAGAGCGTGCTCTTGCGGTCGATTTGGTTAGGACAGCGCTCGCACAGCGCAATGACTGGCGTGAGCGCATTACGTAGAAGGCCTGCTCGGGTAGCCACCCGTCGAGGATGAGCTCCGCAACGGCGTAAGAGGCCCCTCGCGTCGACCGCGTGGGGCCTCCGACACGTTCAGTTGGCCGGGACTAGACCGCGACGGGAACCTGTCCGGGGGCGGGGACGATGCCGAGCTGGACGAACAGGGCCAGCTGATCGACGAGACCCCAATGCTCGACGAGCCGCCCGTCCGCGACGCGCCCGATGTGGATCTCGGTCCAGGTCGCATGCTTGCCAGTCGCCGGCATGCCCAGGAAGTCGCCCTTCATCGTGCCGCTGGCGCTCAGCCGATGCACGATCTTGTCGCCCGCTTCGATCGCATCTTCGACGGTGTAGCGCAGGTCAGGGAAGGCGGACCTGTAGGCCATAGCAAACTGTTTGAAGCCTTCGCGCGTGGGCGGTACGCCCGGCTGCGCATAGTGCTCGACGAAGTCGGGTGCGTAGATCTCGTCGATGAGCTCGTACTTCCCTTCGTTGAGGATCTCGAGCGGGATGCGCTCGAGCTTGGTCTTCAGATCTGTGCCCATAGTTGGTAACCCTTTCGCGTGCGTCTGCAACTGCCGCGGCGGTGGCCCAGCCGACGACGCCTCGGTCGCCCCACTGGTGTGTAGCCTCCGCCAGCTCGCCCTGGTCTGAGGACAGTTACTAACAGTGCAGAGTGTATGGTACAGTTCGCAGTATGTCAACCGAGCGGCTGACCCCGACCTCCTACCTCGTGCTGGGCTTGCTGGCGCGCGAGGGGCCCTCGACGCCGTACGGCTTGGAGCGGCAGGTGGCTGCCACGGTTGGCAATTTCTGGTCGTTTCCTCATACGCTGCTGTATAGTGAGCCGCCGCGACTAGCGGCGCTGGGGCTTGTCCGCGAGACCCGTGAGCAGGCCGGCCGACGACGGCGCGTCTTCGCGATCACGTCCACGGGCCAGGAAGCTCTGGAGTCCTGGCTGGAGCAACCGGCGGGCGTGCCCACCCAACTGCGCGACCTTGGGCTGCTGCAACTCTTCTTTTCGGATTTGGCGCCAGCTGCGGCTCGCCTGCGCTTGGCCGAACACCAGCTCGCAATCCATCTGGGGAAGCTGTCGACCTATGAAGGTGATGCCCGTCTTGAGCGGAGTGGATCCACTCTGGGTCGGGGGCTGCGAACTGTTGAACACTGGCGCGGGGCG
This sequence comes from Chloroflexota bacterium, assembly GCA_005879815.1. Taxonomy (GTDB): domain Bacteria; phylum Chloroflexota; class Limnocylindria; order QHBO01; family QHBO01; genus CF-82. The sequence continues at coordinate 47,353 of VBKA01000020.1, read as the reverse complement.
ACCCTGCCCATGGGCTTGCTGTACGAGCGCGCCGCGGTGGAGTTCTGGACCGCTGTCGCCAAGCGCGCATCGAGATCCAAGGTGTCCGATGCAGCGGTTGGATCCGACGCGGTGCGGACAGCCTAGGCGTCCAGGCCGAGGCGGATCACCTTCAGAACATCGGCCGCCTCGACCGGCCGCCTAGACACCAATACCGCTTTCCGTCACTAGGGTTAGACACGACAGTGTCTGATCCCGTGGAGCGGGGATCCCATGGGCACCCAAGAGGACAAGGCAGCGCTACTCGCTTCCTTGAGGAGGTCATCAATCGCGGCAACGTTGCGCTCATTGATGAGCTCTCCGCCCCGAACTCCGTCGATCACCAGACCCCTCCCGGCGGAATCCAAAGCTTCGAGGCGGAAGTAGACCCCCACCGCCCTGATGTGCCGCTGAGCCGCGCGGTAGACGAGGTTGCCCGGGAATGGCTGCTGATGGGCAGTGGCCGCGATGATGGCGTCACGCTCGGGGCCGTCGGAGAGTGGCACCGCGCGGAAGGTGGCCCACACGCCCGGCAGCTGCGCAACCCGCGCCTCCTCTGCCGCGGCGAGGTTGCGGGTCCAGCCGACCGCACCGTTGGGATGCCCAACATAGCGACGCCCGTCGACATACAGGAGCCCAACCAGTACGGACCGCTGGCGACCGCTGCGTCGGCCCCGCACTGTCAGCTGCGCCGTGATCCCCAGTCCGAATGCGCGCCACCAGGCCCGCAGGATCGGATCCAGCAGCCGCAGCCCGGCGTACATGAGCCTCAGAGAGAACCGCCAGACGGCGGAGGGTCTGGCCATCGGTGGATCGTAGGCGGACGTGCCTCGGTTGGTCGTGCTCCAGACCGCCGAGTCCGGCCGTCTCAGCTCTGACATGGGTGAGGCCCCCCTTTTGACGACGAGCCTTCGACCACCCTTCCTCCAAGCGCACGTGGATCGTGCGCAGAGCCAGGCTTACACTGCGAATGCCACTCCCTGAGGACAATCGGGATGGTCGATCGCAATCCGCGTATCACCGTCGTCAACGACAACCAGGAGTTCCTGCAGCTCATGCACTCGCTGCTTGAAGAGGACTCCGGCTACGACGTCACCACCATCGATGTCGACGCCATCCGCAATGTCGAGCCAATCCGGCAGAGCCGGCCAGAACTCCTGATCATCGACCTGCGTGGGCGCCGCAACGGGCTCGCGGGCTGGGACGTGCTGAAGGCCGTCCGCCAAGATGCCGAACTCAGCGAGCTGCCCATCATCATCTGCACCGGAGACCTCCTGGGCTTGGAGGAGCGCGCGGAGGAGATCGCCAAGGATCCGAGGGTTCGAACCCTGCGGAAGCCCTTCCAAGTAGCCGACTTGGAGGCCATGGTGCGCAGCTTCGTTGGCGAGGACGAGACAGCATAACTGACGGGAAGACCACGCCGCCCCTGGCGCCAATTTCGTTAGCACAGCGCTCGCACGCGTGTATGAGCGGCTCACCCCCAGTGGCCGGCGGCCATCGATCTGAGAATGGTCTCGATTTCAGACTTCACTTCGGCAGGCGTACCCGGGAACCAAGAGGCATCGATGATGAGGCGGTCGTAGGGGCCTAGATCCACTGCCCACACAATGTCGCGCTGCCCTGGACCCTCATGGGTGCGAGCCTCGTTGTCGGGGCCCCAGCTCCGGTACTGGCCTTTGTCGCAGTCTGCGAAGTTGATGCGGTCAGGCACGGTCAGCTGGATCGACATGCCTTGCCAGCCATTGGCAAGACCTGGTGCGTTTGCCGGGCGCTTGCTGGGCGTGGTCGCCCGCCGCAAGGGCTGGGCGGCTAGGGCGGCCATGAGATCGGCAGCCGAGGAGCCGGTCGGCGGATGCGACTGAACTGCAGCCCAATGGCATGGATCCGCATAGACCTGCACCTCCGCGTCGAAGAAGAAGATGGCGGCTCCGTGGGGCGCACCGCCGCCGCCCTTGCTGAGAGATCGCCCGCTCCAGGTCCAGCCAGCGGGCACGCTAAAGCGGACGTTGGTAAAGGACGTCCCGTCGACGTTCAGGTACGCGTAGGTGCCTTGCTTCAACAGGCCCCTGGACGCCTCGATTCCAAAGTACACGGCAACCGCGGACGGGGTGGGTGACGGAGACGCGATCGGCGTTGGGAGTGGGCTCAGGCTCGGGAGTGCGGCAAGCTGCGGAGTGGCAGTTGGGCTGGCGCCGATCCGATAACCGACGGCGGTTCCCACCAGCACTGCGACGACCACTGCAAAGAGGAGTGCCAGCCAGCTCGGGCGGAATGACTCGGGCGGTGGACCCTCCAGGACGAGGTCGGTGGCCCGATCAGACGACTCACCGTTCACCAGACCGCCTCACATTGCCTCGCCGCGCGTGGGAACCTTTTCATCACACCCAGGCCCGCCGCCCTCAGGCGCCCGCTGTGGACATCGGCCCATCGGGACAGCCTAGCTCTTCGTACTCGTCCAGAGTCAGCCTCGCGGAGTGCTCGCTGTTGGGCGATCTGTATCATCATCGATGATCGATCACTCGGCGCCGGCGGCCCCTTCCGGCGGAAGCTGGAGTCCGGAGCGGCGGTGGAGGACCAGCCCGTGGCAGCGACAGATGAGGTCCTCGGCCAGTTCCTTGGTGACGAGTCCTTCCCAGTCGTGTGGGATTCGGATGCCGAAAAGGAACTCTTCTGGGTCTACGACGACCTCCACATCCCAAACCCCGTGAGTCCGATGTTCTTCGACATCGGTGGCTGGTGGCTCAGCTGCGATCACATGTTCAGGAGGTTCGGAACGCCATTCGCGGTCGACTGGCTCGCCAAGAATGTGAACGGCTACGTCTACACGACGGCTATCCCGGCCGATCCGGATCTCCACATCGAAGGCACGGAGTACAGCTCCCGTTACCAGGCGCGGGTCCCGCGCGACGCCAACTTCCGAGCGACGATGGGCGCATACCTCGACACCGTCCTGCCGATCTACGGTCGCGACTTCGCCGACTGGTGGCGGGATCGCCTGCGACCCGAGATGGAGCGCAATTTCGTCTACCTGGAGGAACGGCTCGACGCGACGGAAGGGATGACCCTCGCCGAGGTCGCCTGCCTTCTCGAGGACGCGATCGACATCCACGACCGTCACTGGAAGATCCACTGGATGCTGAACTTCGCCCAGTTTTCCGCGACGCTCAACCTGCGGTCCGTCATGGAGAAGACCCGCGGCAAGGTCGACGAGCAGCTGCTCGGGCGGCTCCAGAACTCGGCCTCGGACCGGAACTGGGACTCGATCGAGGCGCTCTGGCGCATGAAGAACGAGGTTCGCGACGACCAGGAGCTGCGCCGGGCCTTCGCCCGGGAAAACGGCGCGCCGATCGCGCAGGCTCTGGGAGCATCAGAGCGCGGACGCCGCTTCATTGCCGAACGCGTCGAGCCGTACCAGCGCGAGTTCGGCTGGCATGCCGTCTGGAGCCACGAGTTCATCTACCGAACGGTCCGCGAGCAGATGGAGCCCATCCTCGAGCTCGTGCGCGGTTACTACGAGACCGATTACGACTTTCCGGGCGCGATCTCTGCCATGCGTGAGGACATCGAGGTGGCATCCCGCGAGATCCTCCAGGGTCTGACCGGCGATGCGCTCGAGGAGATGCGCGCGGCGAACGAGGTGAACCTCCGGATGGCGCCGCTAACGCCCGATCACCACTTCTACATCGACCAGGGCGCCAACGCTCATCTGCGGCTGGTCCTGCTTGCCGTGGGCCAAAAGCTCGTCGAGTCCGGCCATCTCAACCAACCGGACGATGTGATCTTCCTGCGGTACAACGAGCTGCGGCAGCTGATCGGCAGCGTGGAGGCGATCGAAGCCCGCGCGCTGGTGGCCCAGCGGCGGCGCGAGCGCGATGAGCAGGCCAAGCTTCGCCCGCGCGACTGGGTCGGCACGGTGACGCCGTCACAGCTCGCGTTCCCGTATTGGGTGAACTGGGGTTACCCGGATCGCTTCCACCAGAAGCAGTCGGAGGACCACACCGTCATCACGGGGATCGGGGCATCGCCGGGCGTCCTTGAGGGGACCGCCCGGGTCGTTCGGACCGTCGACGAATTCGACCAGGTCGAGGACGGGGAGATCCTCGTGTGCCAGATGACGAACCCGGCCTGGGTCGTGCTCTTCACCAAGATCGCCGGGCTCGTGACTGACACCGGCGGGACGACCTCGCACCCGGCCGTCCTGTCGCGCGCGTTCGGCATCCCGGCCGTGACTGGCACCTCGGTCGCCACGGCGAGGATCGCCACCGGCGATCGGATCAGGATCGATGGGGGCGCCGGGCGCGTCGAGGTGGTTGCCCGCGCGGTGAACGCGGAGTCGCCGGCCGCGGCCGCGATCGGGAGCTAGCGCCCTGGCCGCTCGCGAACCGGGCTCATGAGCGTGGCTCTTCAGCTCCGGGAGGAGTTTGCAGCGGGCCCGGCCCGCCTCCGGATCGACGTCTCCGGCTCGCGGTCGAGGGAGCATGTCCTGGACGACATGAGCTTCCTGAATTACCGGCTCGCGGACGTTCGGATCCTGTCTGAGGTCAGCCTGGCCGAGCCCGACATCGTCTGGCTCCAGGACGAGGAAAAGGAGATCGCCTACGACGGACGGCAAATGACGTTCCGTGGCGACTGGCCGGCAGGGCCGATCCAGAAGGTGATCGTGACGATGCTCGCCCTGCGCATGGAGCAACAGGGCCTCCACCCGTTCCACGCATCAGCAGTTCGCTACCGAGACCGAACGATCCTGCTCCTCGGCGGCGAATCGAACCACGGCAAGTCGATGGGCCAGATCGAGGCCTGCAGGCGCGGCGCCATGCTGGTCTCGACGGAGACCACCATCATCGACGTGCAGGGCGCGACGGTCATGGGCTCCCTCCAGCCATTCCTCAAGAAGCGGAGCGAGGGGACCGAGCGCGCCGACAAGGCGGGTGCCGAGGCCGGAGCGCAGAAGTTCTTTGGCTCACTGCCGAGCTGGGAGACGTACAGCGGGCCAAGCGAGGTCGACCTCGTGATCGTGCCCGCCATCGACGGCAATTACGACCCGTCGTGCGTCGAGATGATCCCGTTTGAGCGCCAATTCCAGACGTTCCACTCTGTCCAGAACTATTTCCTGCTGAACGAGGTCCTTGCGCCCGGCTTTCCCATGCCGCTCGTCGACACCGACGACCTCCGCAGGGCGCGGGCCGACTTCGTGCGCCGGTTCAGCGATCGCCCGTACTTCTTCGTGCGAGCGGCGACCCCGCAGGTTCTCCTGGACCAGGTGGAGCGGGTCCTCGAGGCCGGCTAGATGCGACCGTTCGAATACGAACGCCCGAGCGAACTTGCCCAAGCTACTTCCTTGCTCGCCGAGTATGGACCCGAGGCGCGGCCGCTTGCCGGCGGGACTGACCTGATCATCCGCTTACGCGACGGCTCGCTGCGTCCTCGAGTCGTCGTCGACATGAAGGGCATCGACGAGCTGGACGGCGACATTCGGGACGACGACGGCTACCTGCGCTTCGGGGCACTCACGACGATGACCGACATTGCCGCCGACTCCCGGGTGAGGCGCGACTACCCTGCCCTCGCGGAGTCCGCGCTGTTCGTCGGTTCTGTCCAGATACGGAACCGGGCGACGCTCGTCGGCAACATGTGCAACGCCTCACCGGCGGCGGATACCGCCCCCGCCTTGCTTGCGTACGGCGCGCTGATCGTCGCCACCGGCCCGAGCGGGACGCGGCACCTGCCGCTCGAGGAGTTCTTCGTGCGCTCGGGCGTCACGACGCTGGCAAGAGGGGAGCTGGTCGTCGCGATCGAGCTTCCGAGACCGACGAGTTCGCGCGGCAGTGTCCACCTCCGCCGCACGCGACGGCGCGGCCACGACCTGGCGTCGGTGACGCTCGCATGCGCCGTGACCCCGGACGGCAAGACACGGATCGCGTACGGCAGTGTCGGCCCGCGCCCTGTGCTGGCGATCGACGATTCCGGCCGCCTCGCCGATCCGAGTCTGCCTGACACCGACAAGGCCGGTCTCCTCGATCGGTTATTCGCTGGTGCGAGCCCGTCGCCGACCTCGATGCGCGCAAGCCCGGAGTACCGGCTGGCGATGCTCCGCGTCCTCGGGCTGCGTGGCGTCAAAGCGGCGATCGATCGGCTCGCCTCGGCCCAGGCTCCATGACGAACCGCCGCCCCCTCGAGCTGACGGTCAACGGACGCTCGCGCTCGATCGAGGTTCTCGCTCACCACACGCTCCTTGACGTCCTGCGCGAGGATCTTGGCCTGACGGGGACGAAGGAGTGCTGTCTCGTCGGGGAGTGCGGGGCGTGCACGGTCCTCCTTGACGGCCACAGCGTCGATTCGTGCCTGGTGCTGGGCGTCGAAGCGGACGGCGCGTCTGTCACGACGGTGGAGGGCCTGGCGGTCGACGGCCGGCTGAGCCCGGTGCAGCGCTCCTTCCTCGAGACGGGCGCCGCCCAATGCGGCTTCTGCATCCCGGGCCAGCTCGTATCTGCTCATGCGCTGCTCACGGACGCGCCCCATCCGACGCGTGCTCAGGTCGAAGAAGGCCTCGCCGGGAACCTCTGCCGTTGCGCCGGGTACGAGCAGATCATCGAGGCAGTGCTCATGGCGGCCGATGCCGCGGACGCGGACGCCATCGCCGACGACGACCTGGCCGCGCGGTCCGCACGACTGCGGGCGCTGGGTGACCGGGCGGCCACGCCCGACGCGGAGCTGGCGCCGCAATGAACGTCGAGGACGAGCGAGGAGCGGCGCCGCGAGCCTCAGGCGTGGGGGCGACTGCGCCGCGCGTCGGCGGCCTCGAGCGTGTCACGGGTCGCCAGGAGTACGTCGCGGACCTTCCCCACGCCGACGCGCTTCGGGTCAAGCTGGTCACCGTCGACGCGGCGCGCGCGCGACTCAAGGCCATCGACACCAGATCGGCGTTGGCAGTGCCCGGGGTAAGGCTCGTCCTGACCGCCGCCGACCTCCCCCGACCAATGCCGCGCTTTGGGCCGCAGCGGCGCGATCGGCCCGTGCTCGCTGACCGCGAGACGAAGTACCACGGCGAGCCCATCGCGGCCGTTGCCGCCGAGACGGTCGACGCCGCGGAGGAGGCGGCGGGACTCGTCCGAGTCGACTATGAGGAGCTGCCGGCCGTCCACACGATCGCAGGATCGCTCGCGCCGGACGCACCGCTCGTTCAGGACCCGTCGCTCCGTCCGGGCGATCCGCTCGCGAACAGCAACGTGCTGCGCGAGCACCGCTACGGCTGGGGCGACGTCGGTGCGGCGGAGGCCGAGGCGAACGTTGTGATAGAGGGCACGTACACGTTCCCGATGGTCACCCAGTTCGCGATCGAGCCGCATGCCTTCATGGCCGCGCCCTTCGGCGACGGGATCGCGATCTGGAGCTCGATCCAGCACCCGTACTGGCTCCAGCGCGTCATCGCCGACCTGACCGAGCTTCCGCTCTCGAAGGTACGCGTCTTCGCGCCCGATCCGGGCGGAGCGTTCGGCGGGAAGCAGCACGCCAAGTACGAGCCGCTCCTCGCCTTCATGGCCCGAAAGACGGGCCGCCTCGTCCGCCTTGTCCTGACGCTCGAGGAGACGTTCCAGGCCGTCCGCCGGGGCGCCGCGCAGGTCCGCGTGCGAGCGGGCTTTCGCCGTGACGGCACGCTCGTGTTTCGAGACATCGACGCGAACTACCTGATCGGCGCTTACGCCGACATTGCGGACCGGACCGTGGCCAAAGGCAGCTACACCGCGAACGGGCCGTACCGCGTCCCGGCCGTGCGGATCGTCGCCCGCAGCGTCCTTTCACACACCGTGCCCTCGACCGCGTTCCGCGGCTTTGGCAATCCCCAGCAGATCTGGGCGGTCGAGTCGAACATGAACGAAGCGGCCAGGCTGCTCGAGATCGACCCCCTTGAGCTCCGGCTGCGCAACCTGCCGCGGCCAGGCGAGGCCTTCATCCCGCACGAGACGCCTGCTGACGGCGATTGGGCGATGGCGGTGAGCCGGGCGGGCGAGATGATCGGCTGGCAGCAGCGTCCGTCGGACGGCAGGGGGCGGGGTATCGCGGTTGGGCTCAAGTCCGGCCCGACGACGGGGCTCTCGTACTCGACGGTACGCCTCCTCGCCGATGGCAGCGTGGTTATTCACGCGGGCACGTCCGACATGGGCCAGGGCGCCCGCACGATCTTCGCCCAGATCGCTGCGGACGAGCTCGGCGCACCGCTGGAGTGGGTGACCGTCGTCATGGGGGACACGGCGGTCGTGCCATATGACCAGCAGACCTCGGCCAGCCGCTCGTCGGTGCTGATGGGCAATGCCGTCCTCGGCGCGTGCCGCGACATCCAGGCGAAGATCCGCGCGATGGCCGTGCGACTCGAAGGGGTGCCCGAGAGTGATGTCACAGTCGATCGCGGAGAGGTGCGCCTCGCCGATCGCATCCTGCCCGTGCGCGACGTGCTCGTCCGTGGGCTGGGACGCCTCGGAGGCGAGGTCATCGGCGTCGGCGAGGCGCGCAAGGAGGCCGATCCCGAGCACCCGCTTGGTGGCACCTCGGCGTTCTACGAGTTCAACTGCACCGCTGTGGAGGTGGATGTCGATCGCGAGACCGGCGACGTGACCGTGATGCGCCACGTCACCGTGTCAGACGTGGGCAAGGCGCTCAACCCGCTTCAGGTTCGGGGCCAGGACGAGGGCGCCGCGGTCATGGGCCTCGGCCACACGCTGATGGAGCACTACATCCTCGACGAGGCCGGCCGCATCAGGAACCTCGGCGCGATCGACTACCGGATTCCGACCAGCATGGACCTGCCAATGCGAATGGAGAGCGACGCGATCGAGAACGCCGACGGGCCGGGCCCGTACGGCGCGAAGGGCATGAGCGAGGGCGCGCTCCTGCCTGTGGCGCCAGCCGTCGCGGCAGCCGTTTGCGACGCCACAGGTGTCGCGGTTCGCGAGTTGCCACTCTCTCCCGAGCGGGTGTGGAAGGCGCTCCATCCCTCGCTTGCGCGGCCGCTGGATCCTGTCGAGGCCACGCCTCGATGACGCTCACCCACCCCCTCGAGGCGGCTCATTCGGCAACGCTCGAGGAGGCGAACGCTTTGGTCGGGGGCAAGGCTGCGAACCTCGGCGTCATGATCCGTGAGCTTGGCCTTCCGGTCCCGCCCGGGTTCGTCATCACTACCGCGACGTGTCGTGAGTTCCTGGCCGAGGGTTGGTCTGCCCGGCTGGACACGGAGCTGCGCGAGCGGATGGCCGAAGTCGAGGCAAAGGTCGGACGGCGGTTCGGCGATCCATCGGATCCGCTCCTCGTCAGCGTGCGTTCCGGGGCGCCGGTCTCGATGCCAGGGATGATGGACACCATCCTCGATCTCGGCCTGAACGAGTCGACGACCGTCGGCCTTGCCCGGGCCTCGGGCAGCGTGGGGTTTGCACGCGCATGTCGCAAGCGGTTCGAGGCGAGCTTTCGATCGATTGTCGGGGTCGAGGACGTTCCTGACGACCCGTGGCAACAGCTCCGCTCTGCGATCGAGGCTGTCTTCCGCTCGTGGAACAGCGATCGCGCGGTCGCCTACCGGCGCACGGAACGGATCCCGGACAACCTGGGGACGGCCATCACCGTGCAGACGATGGTGTTCGGCAACCTCGGCCCGACGTCGGCGACGGGCGTCGTCTTCACCCGAAATCCGGCGACCGGCGAGCCGGGGCTCTACGGCGATGTCCTGTTCGACGCCCAGGGCGAGGACGTCGTCGCGGGCACGCACGAGACCGAATCGATCCTCGTCCTCGACGAGCGGATGCCTGACATCGCGGACGAGTTGCGCGAGGACGCGGACCGCCTCGAACGCCACCACGCCGATCTGTGCGACATCGAGTTCACGATCGAGGCCGGGCGCCTTTGGCTACTCCAGGTCCGCGTGGGCAAGCGCAGCCCGCAGGCGGCGCTTCGGATCGCGGTCGACATGGCCGAGGATCCGAGCTCCCCGCTGACGCGTGAGCAGGCCGTCCGACGCGTCCTCGCCCTCCTGGCTCACCCACCGACCGTGGCAACCCTCCGCGGTCACTCCGGCCAACCAATCGTCGTCGGCCTGCCGGCGTCGCCTGGGACAGCCAGCGGTCCGATCGTCACAAATCCGGAAGCAGCGGTCGAGTCAGCCGAGCGAGGGAGCCCGTCGATTCTCGTGCGGGCCGAAACGTCGCCGGAAGACGTACACGGAATTGCAAAGGCGGCGGGCATCCTCACGTCGAGGGGCGGGCTGGCGAGTCATGCCGCTGTCGTCGCGCGGGGCTGGGGGATTCCGGCCATCGTTGGCGCGGCGTCCATCGAGGTGCGCGACGACGAGGTGGTGGTGGGCGAGCGAATCCTGCGGGCGGGCGAGGCCCTGACGATGGATGGCTCGACGGGCGAGGTCTTCGTGGGACTGGTCGCGGGTTCGACGGAGGTCGTCCCTGAAGCCGCGACGCTGCGTCAATGGGCCGACGAGCTGGGGATCGCCATTGGCGAGCAGACGTCCCCAGCCGAGCCGGCGCCGAATCGCGTCGTCACCCGGGAGGCGTGTCTGCGGGCAATCGCAGTGAAGGGCTTCGCGCCGCTCGAAGGTCTGGCCGACGCCGTCGTTTCGAACCACGAAGCAGTCCGCCCGATCGCGGACCAGCTCGTCGCGGATGGCCTCGTGGCGAATACGGCCGGCGCGTACAAGTTGACCGATGTCGGAAAGGTTCGCGCCGGGGAGTTGCTGGAAGCCGAGCGGGAGGCGTGGGGTCCCGAGGCCACGGCGGCGGCTCTCGATGCCTTCCTCGATCTTGACCACCGGATGAAAGACACGGTCACGGCTTGGCAGATGCGCGACGCCGAGACCCTCAACGACCACTTGGACGCCGATTACGACCGAGCCGTCCTGGATCGCCTCGGTTCGCTCCACGACGACGCTGTTGGCTGGCTCACCCCGCTCGAATCGGGCAATCCGCGCCTCGCCAACTACCGCCTCCGCCTCGGCCGCGCGATCGGGAAGGCGCGTGGCGGCGATCATCGGTACGTGGCATCTCCCCGCGTCGACAGCTACCACGGCGTCTGGTTCGAGCTCCACGAGGACCTCATCCAACTCGCCGGCCGAACGCGTGAGCAAGAAGTTGCAGGGGGTCGCGCTTAGCGCCAGATCCAAACTGCAGACCATTGACCCGGCGTCGCCTGAGGCTCAGCGGCCCTTCTCGTACCCCTTCGCGGTGAGCTTGTCCCAGAGCGAGCCGGCGTTGTTGTTCTGGATGTGATCCATCATGTAGCCCTGTCCGACGTCGACCGGTCCGAACTCGTCGTCGAACCGGACCTGGGCGATCGTCTCCTCGCGCGACCAGCCCTTGGCGACCGCGTCGGCGACGGCGGCCTTCCAGCGCAGCAGCACCGCGCGCTGGGTGTCGATGTAGCCGAGCGGTACGACGGGCCCGTGCCCTGGGACCACGTGATCGACGTCGAGCTGCCGGATCCGCTCGAGCGCCTCGAGCCATTGGTCGACGTTCGACGTCATGAGCCACGTCTGGCAGCCAGAGAAGATCGTGTCGCCCGTGAAGACCACCCTCTCCTCGGGCACATGCACCGCGAGCTGCCCGGGCGTGTGACCCGGCGTCCACAGGCAATGGAACGTGTGGTCGCCCACCCGCAGCGTGAGGTCGCCGCTAAAGACGACCGTCCCCCGCGGTAGATCCGCGTAGTAGGCCTCGCGATCGGGGATGAGCGGCGCCGCCTCGGGGTCGTCTGTCGGAATTGCCTCGAGCGCGTAGGAGAACGGGTCGAGTGCCGCACTGGGGTCCATGAAGATGTCGTAGAGCGCCTGGTGATTGACGATCTCGCCGGCGTCCCGGAACCACCAGTTGCCGAAGATGTGATCGACGTGATTCTCGGTGTTGATCAGGTACCGGATCGGGCCGTGCGATTCGGCCTCCGCCCGCATGGCGACTGCCCGAGTCGGCAGCTGCGGCGTGTCGAGCTGGACAACGCCATCGGACGTCACCACGAAGCTCGGGTTGCAGCCGCGCAGCTTCGTCGTCGTGAAGACGTTCGGCGTCACGCGCTCGAGCTCGAGAGTGGCGACTGCCATCGGGCCTGGCTCCCTCCTACTGCGTGGCGGTGAGCCCGCCGTCGATGCCCAGGATCTGGCCAGTCACGAACGACGCCGCATCGGAGCACAGGAAGATCGCCGGACCCACGAGATCCTTCGTCTCGCCGACCCGACCGAGCGGGATTCGGCTCACGAGGTCGGCCTTGAAGTCCGCGTCAGCCAGCAGCGACGCGACCTGCGGCGTATCGACGAAGGTCGGCATGATGGCGTTGACCCGGATCCCGTATGTCGCCCATTCCGTCGCCCACTGCCGAGTCAACGAGCTGATCGCGCCCTTCGCCGCCACGTATGCCGAGTAGCCTGCGTTGATACCCAGGATCGAGCGGACCGACGAGAGGTTGAGCACGGCGCCACCGTGCCCGGCCGCGATCATTGACCGGACTGCGGCCTGCGTGGTTACCACGGTGCTCCGGACGTTGAGCTCCATGATCCAGTCCCAGTCCGAGCGCGGGTACTCTTCGGCTGGATGCAGGACCTGGCCTGCTCCACCCCCGACCGCGTTCACGACGATGTCGAGGCGCCCAAACCTCTCGAGCGTCTGTGCTACGACCCGGTCGGCATCGGCATCGACCGTCATGTCGCCCTGCAGAGCGAGGCCCTCCGACCCCGCCGAACGGACGCGCTCGACCGCGGCCTCGCAGCTCTCAGGCGTTCGTCCGCTGACGGCAACCCGAGCGCCCGCTGCGGCGAGGCCCTCGGCGAGAGCAGAGCCGATCGCACCACCGCCGCCTGAGACAAGGGCGACGCGGCCGTCGAGGCTGAACAGGGCGAACTGGGCCATCGTTCTCCAGCGAAAATCGGCCGAGGAGGGGTACTGACGGGCAGTCGCTCGACGAGCGTGTGGACCGGACAGCTTTGCCAGTCTGGTTGGCCATCGAGAATACTTCTGCCGCGAACGCACCGTCAACGCGGCCGTAGGATTGGCTCGCCCCCCACTCGAAACGAACGATCCGGAGACCAATGGCGCTCAACCTCGACGGCCTGATCCCGGCCACGGTCCTGCCGATGCACGTCGATGGCAGCATCGACGAGGACGGGCTCCGCTCGTACATCGGCTGGATCGATCGGCAGGGTCCCGTCGCGCTGGCGATCAACGTCGACACCGGCGAGGGCCCGCACCTGACGCACGACGAGAAGATCCGAGTCCTGAACATCGTGCGCGACGTGACCGACCTGCCCATCGTCGCGGGACTCGCAGGGCCGTCCACCGACGCCGCAGTCCGCCAGGCCAGGGACTTCAAGGCTGCGGGCGCGAACGCACTCCTGGTGTTCCCGATACCGGCATACCTCAGCGAGCCGCTTGATCCCCGCATCCCTGTCCAGTACCACGAGGCGATCGCCCAGGTCGGGCTCCCCTTGATCCTGTTCCAGCTCCAGCCGGCGCTGGCCGGGCTGAACTACGAACCCGACACGATCCGGGCGATGGCGTCGGTGGAGGGCGTCGTCGCGATCAAGGAGGCGTCGTTCGACGCGCGGCGGTTCGTCGAGACGGCGCGAATCCTCGCCGGCCTGCCGCGGTCGATCAAGCTGCTCACCGGTAATGACAACTTCATCCTCGAGTCGTTCATGCTGGGCGCGACTGGGGCGTTGATCGGGTTCGGGGCCGTGATGACGCAGGAGCAGGTCGACATGATCGACGCCTGGCATGGTGGCCGGATCGATGAAGCGAAGGCACTCGGCAAGCGTGTTCAGCGGCTGGCTGACGTCGTGTTCGCCCGACCTGTCGGCGACTATCGCGTCCGCCTTAAGGAATGCCTGCGGATCCTCGGCGTCCTCGAGACCGCGCACGTCCGCAAGCCGCTTCTGCCGATCACCGACGCAGATCGAGCGCGCCTTGCCGATGTGCTCCGCGAGGTCGGGCTGCTTGGCGAGCGGGAGGACGCTGAGACCATCGCCTGAACGCACCGCTCTCATGCGCGGGCAAGAAGCAGGCGTTTGCTATACCCTGCGGGCGAGAGGGCAACGACCGCGCTTCGACCCAGCGGAGTAGTGGACAGTGGCCAGCGAACCCGCCGACGTGCTCATCGTCGGCGCCGGTGCATCCGGTGCCGTGGTCGCGCTGCGGCTCGCCGAGGCAGGGTTCCGCGTCGTTTGTCTCGAGCAGGGCGACTGGCACGACCTGGCCGACTACCCGGGTGTTCGCCTCGATTGGGAGCTCCAGCAGCGGAAGACGTGGGCGACGAGCCCGAACATCCGGCAGCTGCCCGAGGACTACCCGATCGTCGAGGACTCGCCGGTCTCGCCGCTCATGTTCAACGGCGTCGGCGGGTCGACCCTCATCTTCGCCGGTGCCTGGCCGCGAGCCCTTCCTTCCGACTTCCGCGTTCGATCGCTCGACGGCGTGGCTGACGACTGGCCGATCGACTATTTCGAGCTCCTGCCCTACTTCTATCGGACGGACCGGGCGTTCGGTGTCTCGGCCCTGCCCGGCGATCCGGCTTATCCGCCCGACACCGATGAAGCGCCGATGCCTCCGCTGCCGATCGGCTCGGCCGGCCTGAAGATCGCCCGTGCCCACACACGTCTGGGCTGGCACTGGTGGCCTGAGTTCAACGCGATCAACTCAACCCCCTACGACGGCCGGCGGCCGTGCGTTCAGCGCAGCACGTGCCAGTCGGGCTGCAACGAGGGGGCAAAGGCATCGACGGATCTGACCCACTGGCCGAAGGCGATCGCGAAGGGCGCCCGACTCATCACTGGCGCCCGCGTCCGGCGGATCGAGACGAACGATGCCGGATTGGCGACTGGAGCGACCTGGATCGACCGGGAAGGGGCCGAGCGGTTCGAGCCGGCGAGCGTCGTCGTGCTAGCCGCGAACGCGATCGGCACGCCGCGGCTGCTCCTGCTCTCGGCCAGCGGCCGGTATCCCGACGGCCTGGCCAATTCGTCGGGGCTCGTCGGAAGGCGGCTGATGATGCACCCGTTCGCGAACGTCGCCGGTTTGTTCGAGGAGCCCCTGATGAGCTGGCAGGGCCAGTTCGGCGACCTCATCGAGTCACTCGAGTTCTACGAGACCGATGAGAAGCGAGGCTTCGTCCGAGGTGCGCGCTGGGGGCTGGCGCCGACCGGCGGCCCGATCAACACCGCCCTGCCGAGTCGCGCCGGCGAACAGGTCTGGGGACCCGACCACCACCTCCACGTCAGGACGCACCTCGGACACGGCGCGAACTGGGGCATCTTCGCCGAGGACCTCCCGGACGAGACGAACCGCGTCACGCTTTCGACCACGGTGACCGATTCGTCGGGCATCCCAGCGCCCGAGGTCCATTACTCGATGGCGGAGAATGCCCGCCGGATGCTCGACTTCCACATCGAGCGGGCGACCGAATCGATGCTCGAGGCGGGCGCATTCAAGGTCGAGGTCGACCGGCTTATGCGCTACTCGGGCTGGCACCTGCTCGGCACGGCCCGCATGGGCGACGACCCGGAGACGTCGGTGCTGGATCCCTGGAATCGGACCCACGACGTGCCGAACCTGTACATCGTCGATGGCAGCTGTTTCGTCACCTCGTCTGGCGTCAACCCGACGTCGACGATCGCGGCGATCGCGTTGCGAGCGGCCGATCACATTGTCGAGTCGCGCTTCAACCAGCAGGTCCCGGCATGACCGCGTCGTCCGCGTCTTCGCCCATGTCCACGACCGGCGGTTCGGAGCCGCTCGCGACGCTCGACGCCGGTTCCCGTGCGCATCTCGCGGCAATCGCGGGTCGCCTCATCCCGGAAGCGCACGGCATGCCGTCGGCGGCCGAGGTCCTGACCGACGACCGTGTGCGGTTCGTTCTCCAGGCACGGCCCGACCTCGTTGAACCACTCCGCGGCGCGCTCCGGGTCGAGCTCGGGGACGACGTACAGGCCCGCCTCGATGCCCTGGGCCGCGGCGACCCTGCGATCCTCGGGGCGCTCCATCTCGTCATCGTTGCCGGCTACTACACGGACCGGCGCGTCCGCGAGCTCATCGGGTATCCCGGTCAGCTCGCGATCGAGGTCAAGTCCGGCGCCCCGTCCTATCTCGACGAGGGATTGATCGACGCCGTGCTTGCCCGAGGCCCTGTCTGGCGCGACCCGGTTACCGGCCGGCGAGCCGAGGTGGCGGGCGCGCCACGGACGTACAAGGAACGAGTCTGGTCGACGACCGCGGGGTCGACGCAAGGAGGAAACGATGGCGGCGACAGCACGTGAGATGACCAGCCCGGCCGCCGCCGGCTGGCTCGACCCGTTCCTCGAGACCTGGCGGCCCGGCACCGGCGAACCGCACGAGATCCGTGAACCCGCGACCGGGCGCCCGCTCCTGAACCTGCCGCACGCAACGCCCGACGACGTCGCCCGGGCGGCGGCCACGGCCGGTGCCGCCCAACCCGCCTGGGCCGAGGTGACCTACGCCGATCGCGCGGCGATCCTCCGGCGTGCGGCGGAGATCTACGAGGCCCACCGGCCGGAGTTCGGGACCTGGACGCAGCGGGAGACCGGCGCCCACCGCAACAAGGTGTTCCACGAGCAGAACTTCGCGGTCGCTGAGATCCACGCCGCTGCGACGATGCCGTACCAGCCCTATGGCTCGCTCGTCCCGACCGTCCAGCGCGAACGGATGTCGATGGTCCGGCGAATCCCCGTCGGGGTGGTCGGTGCAATTACGCCCTGGAACTCGCCGAGCGTCCTTGGCATGCGTGTGGTTGCGCCCGCTCTCGCGCTCGGAAACGCGGTCGTGCTCAAGCCCGACCCGCAGACGCCGGTCAGTGGCGGCGCGATGTTCGAGGCCGTGTTCCGCGAGGCCGGTCTGCCCGACGGCCTCCTGCACGTCGTCCTCGGCGGCGCGGAGGTCGGCGAGGCGATCGTCACCGATCCGAACGTGAACGTCGTCTCATTCACCGGCTCCACGGCCGCTGGCCGGCGCGTCGGCGAGCTAGCGGGCCGACTGCTCAAGAAGGTGTCGCTCGAGCTCGGTGGCAACAACGCGCTCGTCGTCCTCGACGACGCCGATCTCGACGCAGCAGCGTCAGCCGGAGCGTACGCCTCGTTCCAGTTCCAGGGACAGGTGTGCTTCGCGACGGGCCGCCATATCGTCCATCGGAGCATCGCCGGCGACTACGTGGACGCACTCGTCGAAAGGGCGAAGCGCCTGCGGTTGGGCGACCCGTACCGCGCGGACGTCGACCTCGGGCCAATCGTGAACGAGAAGCAGCTCGCGCGCGTTGACGGCATCGTCCGGCGGTCGGTCGACGGCGGCGCCCGATTGGTCGTTGGCGGCACGCACGACGGCCTCTTCTATCGGCCGACGGTCCTGACCGACGTCACGCGCGAGCTGCCGGCGTGGACCGACGAGATCTTCGGCCCGGTCGCGCCGGTTGTGGTGTTCGAGACCGACGAGGAGGCGCTCGCGCTCGCAAACGACACCGAATACGGTCTCGCCGGTGCGGTCTACTCGCGCTCGATCTCGCGCGGGCTCGCGCTCGCCCAACGGATCCGCGCGGGCATGGTCCACGTGAACGACCAGACCGTGAACGACGAGGCCACGATCCCGTTCGGCGGGATGGGCTCCTCCGGCAATGGCACCCGATTCGGCGGCGCCGCCAACTGGGATGAGTTCACCCAGTGGCAATGGGTGACCGTCCGCGATGAGCCGAAGTCGTTTCCCTTCCCGTATTGATCGCGACGACGTTGGCCTTCATCACCGACGTCGCCTGCCGCCCGGACATCGTTGCCAAGGGCTCCCCGTGACCGGCGCACTGGCCGATCGGGTCGTGCTCGTGACTGGCAGCAGCCGGGGCATCGGCGCCGAAGTCGCCGTGAAGGCCGCGGCCAACGGCGCGCGGGTGGCGGTTCACTACCACCGCTCCCCGGAGGTCGCGAACCGGACCGTGGAACGGGCACGGGAGGTCGGCGCGGATGCGGAGAGCTTCGACGCCGACATCGCCGATGGTGGGCAGGCCGAGGCGCTGGTGCGACGGGTCATCGATCGGTTTGGGCGCCTCGACGGGCTCGTCAACAACGCCGGCCGGACGCAGGTCGGCCCGTTCCTCGAGATCGAACCGGCCGAGTGGGACGACGTCATTCGGACGGACCTGACTGCGGCGTTCCACACATGTCGGGCCGCCTTGCCGTCGATGGTCGAGCGGGGCAGCGGGACGATCGTCAACGTCGCGTCACGCCTGGCGCAGATCGGCGTCGCCGAGACCGCCGC
Organism: Chloroflexota bacterium; assembly: GCA_005879815.1. Classification (GTDB taxonomy): domain Bacteria; phylum Chloroflexota; class Limnocylindria; order QHBO01; family QHBO01; genus CF-82. The sequence goes on along the minus strand of VBKA01000020.1, from coordinate 29,054 downwards.
CTACACCGCGGCCAAGGCCGGGCTCATCGGGCTGACGCGAGCACTTGCGAAGGAGTTCGGTCCACGCGGGATTCGGGTCAACGCGGTCGCGCCCGGCGTCACGGTCACAGAGATGACGAGCGATCTCGTCGACAGCGAGGAGGGCGCCCGGCGCTTGCGCGACATGCCCTTGGGCCGTTTCGGACGGGCGGACGAGGTCGCCGATGCTGTGATCTTCCTGCTGTCGGACGCGTCGAGCCTGTTCCTCGGCCAGACGCTCAACCCGAACGCCGGGGGGTACATGCCGTGACGGCAAGATTGGCGCCGTGACCAGGGTCATCGACGTCCGCGACGCGGTCGGCCTGGTACGCGACGGCAGCACGGTGGTCATCGGCGGATCGGGCGCGGGCCATGCCCTGCCCCAGCGTTTCATCGACGAACTGGCCAGCGTGTATGCGAAGGAAGGTCGACCGCGTGATCTGACCACCGTGCGTGTCGTCGGCATCGGCGACTTTGCCGAGCGCGGCTTCTCGCAGCTCGGCCTGCCGGGTCTCATGCGGCGGACGATCGGCAGCAACATCGGCAACGAGCCGCGGCTGGGCGCGCTCGTCGAGGCAAACGAGATCGAGGCCTATTCGTTCCCCCAGGGCGTGCTCTCACAGTTGATGCGCGACATAGCCGCGGGACGGCCCGGGTTGGTCACGCACGTCGGCCTCGGCACGTATGTCGATCCGCGCCAAACGGGCGGCAAGCAGAACCCGTGCACGACCGATGACCTCGTCGAAGTCGTCACGCTCCGTGGCCGCGAGTGGCTGCTCTTTCACGCATTCCCGATCGACGTCGCCGTCATCCGGGGCACGACCGCTGACGAGGACGGCAATCTCTCGATGGAGGGCGAGGCCGTCCAGGGCGAGATGCTGTCGATGGCGATGGCCGCCAGGAATAGCGATGGGATCGTCATCGCCCAGGTGCGCCAACTCGCCAACCGCGGCAGCCTTCCGACGCGCGACGTGAAGATCCCGGCCGCGCTGATTGACTACGTGTATGTCGACCCCGACCAGTGGCAGACGTACATCACGCGCGACTCGCCGTACTACGCCGGCGCACTCCGGCGACCGGTTCGACAGGAGCCGCCGCTGCCGCTGGACGTCCGCAAGGTCATCGCCCGCCGCTCGCTGCTCGAGTTCCCGCGCGGCGCTATCTGTAACCTCGGGTTTGGGATCAGTCAGCTCATCGGGCGGATCGCGTGGGAGGAGGGCATCACCGACCAGATCGTGCTGACCGTCGAGCAGGGCATATTCGGCGGCGTCCCCGTCGCCGGCAACGAGGGTGGCGCCGGCTTCAACTACCAGGCCATGATCGACCAGCCGTACATGTTCGACTTCTACGACGGCGGGGGGCTCGACATCGCGAGCCTGTCGTTCGCCGAGGTGGACGCTGACGGCAACGTCAACGTCCATGCGTTCGAGGGCCGCGTCCGGGGGCCTGGTGGGTTCCCCAACATCAGCGCTCGGACGCGAAAGGTCAACTTCGTTGGGACGCTGACCGCGCACGGCCTCAAGATCGAGATCGAGGACGGCATCCGGATCGCCCAGGAGGGCAGCCTGGGCAAATTCGTGCCTCGTGTTCGGGAAGTTTCGTTCAATGGGCGACTCGCGCGCGAGCGTGGCCAGGAGGTGCGCTACATCACCGAGCGCGCTGTCTTCGCGCTGGCCGGCGATGGGCTTGTGCTGATCGAGGTCGCGCCCGGCGTCGACGTCGAGCGCGACATCCTTGCCCGCATGGGCTTTCGCCCACGAGTGGCGGACGATCTCAGGACGATGGACCGGCGCCTGTACAACCATGAGCCGATGGGCCTTGCGGCCGACTTCGCTGCTGGCCTCTCCGGCAATGAGGCGGCCGCATCCGCTACGGCTGCGCCCCCGGTGAAGACAGAGGTCGCGCGATGAGCGGACTGATCGCTCTCGAGCTCGGCCGGGTCGCGCACCTGGAGCTCGTGAACCCGCCGCTCAACCTCGTGACCCAGGAGCTCCTCGAGGAGCTGGACGAAGCCCTGGCCTCGCTGGAGCGAGCGGCGCCCGGCGACGTTCGCGCCGTTGTGGTGAGCGGCCGGGGTGAGCGAGCGTTCTCGGCCGGATCACACGTCGGTGAGTTCGAGGCCCAGCGTGGAGATGCGGGCCGGGATCGCCACATCTTCGAAGAACGGGTATCAACTCGCCTCGCCTGCCTGCCGATGCCGACCATCGCCGCCATCGAGGGGAATGCGCTCGGCGGTGGGCTGGAGCTTGCGCTCGCATGCGATCTGCGGGTCGCGTCCAAACATGCCAGGCTCGGCCTGCCGGAGGTGCGCCTCGCCGTGACCCCGGGTGCAGGCGGCACGCAACGCCTTCCGCGCGCCATCGGTCCCGCCCGGGCGAAGGATCTCATCCTGACCGGAAGGATCATCGACGGCGACGAGGCGGAGCGGATCGGTCTCGTCAGCAGGGTCGTAGCCGACGGTCAGGCACGCCGAGTGGCCAATGAGATCGCCGAAGAGATTGCCAGCCGCGGACCACTCGCAGTTCGCGAGGCGAAGCGGCTCGTCGACGCGGCCATCGACCTGGACCTCGAAGCTGGGTTGGCGGCCGAGCTGGATGCCTCCGAACGTATCTTCGCCACGGAGGACATGGTCGAGGGCGCCACGGCATTCTTTGCCAAGCGCGAGCCGGACTACCGCGGGCGGTGAGCCCGTCAACAATCGGTCGTTCGGGAAGTAGCGAGGAAAAGGCAGCGTGAGTGATATCGGACGCTTCGGCGTCTTCCTGCCCTCGTACATCTGGGAGGGAGACGGCCTGCAACGCGCGCGGGGCATCAAGGAGTTCGCCCGAACTGTTGAGGATCTCGGCTTCGACTCCCTGTTCATCACCGACCATCTACTCGCCGCGAAACGCTTCTATGCGGTGTCGTTCCTCGAGCCGCTGTCTGCCCTCGCGGTTGCGGCTGGGGTGACCGAGCGAGTGCGGCTGGGTACGTCGATCCTGATCATGCCGCTGCGGAATCCGGTGCTCCTCGCCAAGGAGCTCGCTACGCTGCAATTCCTTTCGGGCAACCGACTGATCCTCGGTGCCGGTGTCGGCTGGAACGATGCCGAATACGAGGCTGTCGGGGTTCACAAGTCGGAGCGCGGCCGGCGTACCGACGAGATGCTCGACATCCTGGTGCCGCTGCTGGAAGGCGAGACCGTCACGTATCACGGCCGGTACTACTCGGTCGACAACCTGTTCATCGAGCCGAAGGCGGCGGAGCGGCCTGAGATCTGGATCGGCGGTGGGTCACAGCTCGCGGATCCCAAGTCTCCAGATCTGCCGCGGTTCGTGGAGGCCGTGAAGGCACGGACCCTGCGCTCGGACGGCTGGATCCCGCGACCGACGTGCCCGCCCGAGGACATCGCCCGGGACTGGGCAGAGCTGCAGACCTATTTCCGAGACCACGGCCGCGATCCAGGCGACTGCGTCGTGGCCCACGAGAACTTCATGCACCTCGTCTTGACGGATGACCCAGCTCGGGCGCGGGACGAGCAGCACCAGGCGTTCCTGCGGGTCATGAGCCCCGAGCGGGGCGCGCAATACCTCGAGTCGGTCTACCTCTTTGGCACGCCAAACGAGATCGTCGAGTCGCTCCAGCGCCGAGTTGATGCGGGAGTCGGTTACTTCATGCTGCACACGCTGACGCCCGACCCCGGGCAGTTGCGGAGCTGGGTCGACGAGATCATCCCGAACGTCACGTTCCCGGCAACGGCCGGACCGGTCCGTCGTCTGGCACCCGCGCTGCCGTGACCCGTCGTGTCGCCCTGATCGGCAAACCGCTCCGGCGACGCCACTCGCAGGTCATGCACGATGCCGCCTTCGCGGCCGCCGGAATCGATGCCCGCTACGAGCTGATGGAGATCGAGCCCAACGCGGTCGAGCGCATCATCGCCGAGGCGCACGGTCCGGACTGGCTCGGGCTCGGAGTGACGGCGCCGTACAAACGGATCGTTGCCGAGATGTGCGACGAAGTCGAGCCGGCGGCAACGGCGATCGGAGCGGTGAACAACGTCGTGAGGACGACAGACGGGCGGCTCATCGGATTCAACTCGGATGCGCCGGGCTTCCGCGCCGGTGTCGAACTCGCCATGGACGCCCCCCTTGAAGGGCTCGAAATCGTGGTCGCCGGCGCGGGTGGCGCTGCACACGCCGTCGTCTACGCCTGCCTCGCTGCGGGTGCCCTGCGGGTGACGATCGGCAACCGGACCGCGTCGTCGGCGATGAGCCTCGCCGCTCGCTTCGAAGGCCTTCACGCCGGGTCGGTCGTCGGCGTCGGCCTGGATGACGCGTCGTTTGTCTCCGCGCTGGGCTCCGCGCGCCTGGCCGTCAATGCCACGACCGTCGGCATGGTCGACCCGGGAGTCACGATGGACGTCCAGGCACTACCGTCGAACGCGACCGTGTTCGACCTGGTCTACGTACCGCCTGAGACGCCGCTCCTTCGCACGGCCCGCGCGCGCGGGCTTCGGGCGGCAAACGGATCGGAGATGCTCATCCATCAGGCCGCGATCGCATTCGAGCGGTGGACCGGCGTAGGTGGGATGGCAGAGGTCATGCGTTCGGCCGTTGCCGCCCTCCTCGCCGACGCGGCCGCTCCGGCCTGAACGATGCGCCTGGCGACGATCATGCTTGAGGATCGGGCGACCGAGGCTATCGTGCTCGGTGACGGCGTCCTGCCGCTCGAGCCGATCGCCGGGCTGGATCCGGTGCTGGGCATGCCGGCGAGCGGCGAGGCGGCACTCGGGCGGGCCCGCGAATGGGCGACGGCGCACGGTGATCGCGCGCCTCTTCCCCTCGACTCGCTCATCTACCTGCCCGCCGTCCCACATCCCGGGGCGATCTACACGGTCGGTCTGAACTACCGCAAGCCAGGAGAGGATGCAGGATCCGGCCCGCATCGGCCACTGATCTACGGCAAGGCTGCGAGCGCGGTTGCGGCACACGGCGCCGAGCTCAGCTGGGACCGATCGCTGACGGATAACGTAGACGCCGAATCCGAGCTGGGAGTCGTGATTGGGGCGATCGCGACGGCCGTTGCGCCCGAGGACGCCCTCTCGCGCGTGTTCGGCTACACCTGCATCAACGACATTTCGTCGCGCGACCCATGGCTCGACGGCGATCAGTGGCTGCTCGGCAAATCGATGCCGGGCTTCTGTCCCGTCGGACCGTGGATCGTCACCCGCGATGACCTCGATCCCACCAACCTGCGACTCGGCTGCACGATCAACGGCGCCCCGATCCAGGACGGCACCACGGCCGACATGCGCTTCGGAGTCGCCGAGATAATTGCGTTCCTCAGCCGTCACGTGACACTCGTTCCCGGCGATCTCATCGCAACCGGGACGCCGGCCCGGCTGATGGACCCGCCGGGTCCCGAGCGGCGGCTGCGGCCCGGTGACGTCGTGACAGTGTGGATCGAGGGCATTGGGGAACTTACCAACACGATCGCATGACGCGATGCGGAGGATCAGCCAATGAAGCCGACCACAGTCTTCCTGGGTGAGATGACGAACCTCGAGGTCGAGGCCTTCCTGCGCGAGCACGACACCGTGATCGTGCCGACGGGATCGACCGAACAGCATGGTCCGCACGGTCCGTTGCTCACCGACGTCCTCGTGCCCACCGAGGTGGCGCGTCGCATCGCGCCAGTTGTCGGAGCGGCAGTGGCGCCGTCGATCAACTACGGCCTCTCGTACCCGCACGACGGGTTCACCGGGGTCGTTCGTCTGCGCATTCCCACCTTCCAGGCGCTGATCGAGGACGTCTGCGTCTCGCTCGCCACGGTTGGGTTCAAACGAATCGTGTTCCTCAACGGCCACTACGACAACACGTACGCGATCGCATATGCCTGTGCGAACGCGGCAGAGCGGTTGCCCGCGGGCGTGCGCGCATTCCCCGTCAATTACTGGGATGGGCTTTCGCCAGATGAGGCGGCCGAGTTCTTCGGTCCATCGACCGGGCTCCACGCCAACCGAGGCGAAACCTCGGCCGTCCTCGCCATCAACCCTGCGCTGGTCGACATGGACCGCGCGAACGCCGAGATGCCGCCCTTCCCCGACGTGTCAAACCCGGCCGCTGTGCACACCGCGTTCTTCTTTTCGTCGCCGGGCTCCGTCTATCGGGCGACGCATTCCGGCACGTGGGGTGATGCGCGTGAGGCATCGGCCGAGTTCGGCGAGCGCTACCTCGACGTTGTCGCCCGCGCGACGACACGCCTGCTCGAGGATATCGAGCGCACCTTTGCCGCGATGCCTGCCCGCTGAGCCGCCGCCATCGGTCAGGTCTCTGCGGTCACGCGTGTGTAGGCGGCCGCAACCACCACGATGATCGCGCCGAAGAGGACCTGGCGGCTCGGCTCCGGAAGGCCGAGCACCGTGAGCAGCGCCGTCAGCACCGTGAGGATGAGGGCACCCACGATCGTGCCGCCGAACCCGCCTCGGCCGCCGAGGATTGAGGTCCCGCCGATCACTGCCGCGGCGACCGACGGCAGGAGTGAGGCGTCGACCAGGGAGACGCTGGCCGTGTTGGTGAGGCCCGAGATCAGGAGGCCGGCGATTGCGGCCATGACGGCGGAGATCACGTACAGCACGATCAGCACCTGCCACGCCCGCGTGCCCGACAGCCGCGCGGCGACCGGGTTGTCACCGATGGCGTAGAGCAATCGGCCATACCCGGTGCGGCGTAGACCGACCAGGATCAGCGCCGTCAACGGGATGAAGACAAGAAGGTTGTATGGCACGACGTCGGCGAACGTCGTGCTGCCGATCCATCGCAGTGAATCCGGGACGCCCGCGCCCGTCTGCACATTTTGAAGCTGCCATACGTTTGCAAGGCCCAGCACCACGAAGCTCATGCCGAGGGTCATGATCAACGGGTGGACGCGGAACACCCCAATGCCGATGCCGTTGAGGAGTCCCGCCACAGCGGCAACCACGAGCACGACGATGATCCCCTGAGCGACGCCGCCGGGGCTGTGGAGCAACGTCGCGGTCACAAAGCCGGACATCGACGCCACGGCGGCTACCGAAAGGTCGATTCCGCCCGTCAGCATCGCCAGGGTCTGGCAGCCGCCGAGGATCGCAAGTGGCACGGAGGCTCGCACGATCACACCGGCCCACTCTGGCCCGACGATGCCTGGATCCGCGAGCTCGATCGCCACGATCAGGACCCCAAGGAGCCCGATCAGGGGAATGATGGGCCTATCGCGAAAGAGACCGCGCCAGCCGACGACGCTCAGCCACTGGTTCGTGCGAACGGAGGCGCTCATCTACGGGCCCGCCGGATCTCGATGACGCTGCCGAATACGAGCACCCCGATCAGGATGACGCCCTGGGCCACGAGCGCGTAATTCGGGTCGACGTTGAGGAACGTCATGTCGTTCTGGATGATCTGCAGCACCACCACCGCGACGATCGGCCCGAAGACCCCGCCGCGTCCGCCCGCCAGGCTCACCCCGCCCAGGACCACGGCTGCCACGCTTTCGAGCGTGTATGGCCCAGGAACCGGCGTGCCGATGCTCGTGCTCGCCGTGAGCGACAAGCCGGCCAGCGTCGCGAAGAGGCCTGTGAGCGCGTAGGCGAGGACCTTGGTTCGGCCGATCGAGACGCCGCTACGGAACGCCGCGAGCTGGTTGCTGCCGACGGCATACAGCGAGAGCCCGAAGCGCCCCCTCGCCACCGGGATCCAGATGATCGCGACGATCACCACGAGCACGATTGCTGCCTTCGGGATCCACGGGTTCCCGAAGGGTCCGATCACGAGGTTCAGGAGCCATGGCGACGCGGCGCCGCCCGGCGCGGACCGCACGAGTAGGGCGCAGCCCGCCCATACGAACGACATCGCGAGTGTCACGACGATGTCCGGTACGCGAGTGATGACGACGAGGGCGCCGTTTGTGGTGCCAATTACGACGCCGAGGAGCAACACGCCAACGACGACAGCGACGCCGAACGCGTCGCTCTGGCCCTCCATCAGGCTGGCGGCGATGACGCTTGTGAGCGCCATGACGGAGCCGATCGACAAGTCGACCCCGCCGGCAATGACGACGACTGCCTGGGCAACGGCAGCGAACGCCAGGGGCAGGATCGAAATCCCGAGTCCTTGCACCCCCGCCAGGCCATAGCTCGGCTGGATGAGCTTCGTGAAAACGAGCAGGACGGCGAGGAGACCCAGGAGGGCGAGCACCCACGTGTTTCGCCGAATCGGCGAGACGAGAACGTCCGAAAGGCTCCGCTCCGTCGTGACCGCCGCGGCGCTCATGCCTGTATCTCGGCCTCGTCCTTCGGTGCGCCCGCCTCACGGATGTCGCCGGTAGCCGACTCGACGGCGGCGCCAGCGGCTTCCTCCGGCATGACAGCACCCGACCGCAGGTGGTACGCAGCTCGCAGGAGCTGCGCCTCGTCCGCCTCGGCGCCGACGAGTTCCTTCACGATGCGGCCGCCGAAGATCACGACGGCGCGATCGCAGACGAGCTGGACCTCCTTCAGCTCAGATGTGTACAGGAGAACGCCGGCGCCGGCTTCGGCGAGGTCGCGCAGCAAGACGTAGATCTGCTGCTTGGTCAGGATATCGATGCCGCGGGTCGGATCGAAACAGAGCAGCACGTGCACGCCGCCTGCGACCCACCGGGCGATCGTCACCTTCTGCTGATTGCCTCCCGACAGGCGCCGGACCTCGTTTCCGGCGCGTACATCGATCTGAAGCCGCTTGACCGCAGCGTCCACGGTGCGGCGCTCGGCGGGCAGGTCGATCGGGCCCCATCGTCTGATCCGCGTAATGAATGGCAGCGCGATGTTCTCCCGGACCGAGCGTTGCATGAGCAGCGCCTCGGCGCGGTCGGAGGCGACGTAGACGACGCCTGCCCGGATCGCGTCGGCGGGGTGGCCGAAGGAGGCTGGCTTGCCGTCGACGAGCAGCTCGCCTCCGCTCGGCCGCTCCGAGCCGGACAGCACGTCGAACAGTTCGTCCTGCCCCTGGCCCTCGAGCGCGACCACGCCGAGGACCTCGCCCGACCGGAGCTCGAAGGACGCGTCCCGCAGCTTCTGGCCCACAGCAATGCCGCGGACTGTGAGTCGCGGCGCAGCCGTTCCTGCCGCCGGGGTCGAGGTCTCACCGGCGCGTTCAGGTAGTCCTTCGACGATGGAGCCAAGCATCAACTCGACGATGCGTTCCTCGGTGCCCGCCGTGACGTCGACGACGCCGACCGTTTCGCCCTCGCGCAGGACCGTCGCCCGGTCGCACACGGCGGCGATCTCGATCATCCGATGCGAGATGAAGACGACCGAGCGTTCGCCGCCACGCTGAAGGCCGATCACCTCGAGCACTCGCTCGGTGAGGTTTGCGGGCAGCGCGGCCGTCATCTCGTCGAGCATCAGCACGTCAGGCTCAATCGCAAGGGCGCGGGCCAGGTCGATGATTCGGAGCGAGGCGAGGGGTAGGCGCCGTGCCAGGCGCGACAGATCGAGGTTCTTGAGCCCCAGATCGTGAACCCACTGCCGGAACGGCTCCAGTGGCGTCTCGGTCAACCGAAGGTTGGCCCGAATGTCCAGGTCGGGAATGACTGACGGTTCCTGGTAGACCGAGACGAGGCCGCTGCGGCGAGCCTCCGCCGGTGAATGGACGGTTCGCTCCCTGCCGTGGACCGCGATCCTGCCACTTTCCGGCCTGATTGCCCCGGTCAGGATCTTCACGAGGGTGCTCTTGCCGGCGCCGTTCGCGCCCATGAGCGCATGGACCTCGCCAGGCTGGACTGCCAGCGAGGCCGACTTCAGTGCGACGACCGCACCGTAGGTCTTGGAGACGCCCGTGGCCTCCAGCAGGAGACCGGTCGTCGTGGGACTCATAAGCACCATTCCTGTGGCGGATACGCTGGGGACGCCGGCGAAAACCGGCGTCCCCAGCACTCTAGCCGCGCTTGCGTGCTTCGCTAGGCGCCCTTGCAGGTGCTAGGAACGGTGTTGGCGTCGTAGGTCGTCCAGCCCTTGATCGAGAGGCTGAGCGGCCAGAGGGGATCCATCCCCGGCACTGATATCCAAGCCTTTAGCTGAGTCTTGCTTGCATCGCTCAGGTTGTCGACCAATACCGGATCCAACAGAACCGTGTTCGGCCTGCCGGCGTTCGGGTCGGCCTGGACCTGCTCGCCGTTGAGGAGCTTGAGCGCGAGCGTGATGCCGGCACCCCCAACCGAGGCGGTGTTGGTCACCGCCGCGCCCTTGAGGCTCGGGAATTTCGTGGGATCGAGCAGCTGCGAGACGAAGCCACCAATGTCGGCGTCAGCAATCGGCTTGAAGGGCTTGTTGGCCGCCTTGATCGCGTCGACGATCTGCTTACCCATGCCCGACGCCCAGATGCCGTCGATGTGGTCGTACTGGCCACTGCTGATGAAGTCGTTCGTGATCTGAGTCGCCTTCGCCGGATCCCATCCGGTGAACACGCCCTGCTTGCTCGGAACGACCTTGATGTTCGGGTACTGCTTCAGGATGTTTTGGAAGCCCTTGTCACGGTCGGAGTCGGCTGGATGACCGGCGAGACCTCGCGTGTACCAGACAGTCCCCTTGCCGCCCAACTGGTCGAACAGCCACTTGGCGCCGAGCTCGGCGTACTTCACCTGGTTGTTGTACAGGTTCCATGTGCTCGGGTCGGTCACATACGCGTCCACGGAGACGGTCTTGATCCCGGCAGCGTGCGCTTCCGCGAGAGCCGGGTTGAGGGCGTTCGGATCGTTCGGGTTAAACACGATTGCGTTGACGCCCTTCGCAATCAGGCTCCGGATGTCGGCCAGCTGGCCAGCCGCGTCGGTGTTGCGGTGGATCACGGTGAGGTTGGAAACCTGGCCGGAGACCTTTGCCTCCGCCTTGGCCGTGCAGACCTGCTCCTCACGGAAGCCGTTACCGACGCCTCCACCATTCGAATATCCAATCGTGTACTGCTTGGCGCCCTGAGAGGAGCTTCCTCCCCCGCCGGAGGCGGCCGGCGACGAACAGGCCGACACGATCGCGATGACGGCCAGCATGGCGAGCGATCGAGCCCGCGTTGATGGCTTGCTCATTCCTTGTCCTCCTTGTTCGGGCGCGTCGAGGTCGCGCGCCGAGGAACTTGCCACTCCCCGAGTTGAGGCCCGTTCAATCGCGTCGTTGCGTCACACCTCCTGCGTTGATGCCGCGGTGCCACCGCGTTTGTCCGCGATGGCCCGGTCCATCCGCTGCGCGTCCTCTCGGTAGGCGTCGTCAAACAGATCCCGCGAGCGTTCGGCGCCTACGTCCGATGCTCCGGAGATGCGGCATGGCATCCCGCCGCGGACCACGCAATGCTCGGCGACGCGGAGGCTGTTGGTGCTGACGATACAGCCCGATCGACGGAAAGGCGATGACCGCCATCAGAAGCTCTCCACGTCCGAGGCGGCGGCTGCGACCCGCCCATCGCCAGCCTTGCGCACCCTGAACTCGTCGATGATCGCCTTGGTCTGCGTAGCTCCGATCCGGGTGACGCCCAGGGCCATGACCGCAAGCAGGTCATCGAGAGTCCGCACACCGCCCGCCGCCTTCACCTGGACGCGGGGTGAGACATTGGCTCGCATCAGGCGAAGGTCGTCGTGGGTCGCGCCTGAGGCAGCGAAGCCGGTCGACGTCTTGACGAAGTCGGTGCCGGCGGCTTCGCTCAGGTGGCAGGCTCGCACCTTCTCGTCGTTGGTCAGGTAGGCGTTCTCGAAGATCACCTTGACGATCGCGCCCGCGTTGTGCGCGACCTCCACAACGGCCGCGATGTCGGCCTGGACGTCGAAATCGCGGCCTGATTTCAGGGCACCGATCTGGAGCACCATGTCGAGCTCGGACGCACCCTCGTCGATTGCCGCGCGCGCCTCGGCGACCTTGGTAGCCGTCAGGTGGTTGCCGTGTGGGAAGCCAACCGTCGTGCCGACGGCAACATGGGTGCCGGCCAGCAATGCGGCCGCTCGTCGGACATCCACGGGACGAACGCAGACCGAGGCGACGTCGTACGCGGCCGCAAGCCTGCAACCATCCTCGACGAACGAATCGTCGAGCTCCGGTCGCAGCAGGGAATGATCGATGGTCTTCGCGATCGTTCGCTCGCTCAGCGTCTCGATGGACAAGAGGGAAGGGTTCATCGGCAGTACGGTCTTAGGACGTCGCGGGCAATGAGGAAACCGCGCTTGACGAGCTCGTCGGATCCTTCAAAGGCGCGGTCTTCGTGCTCGATGATGCAGTCCCCCGCGTAGCCAGCCCGATACAACTCGGAGAAGATCGCGCTCCACTTCGCATCCCCAAGTCCCGGAATGCGGGGAATCTGCCAGCCCATGCCCATCGAGAAAATTCCGTTCTCGTAGAGTCCGTCGCGATCGACCATCAGGTCTTTCGCCTGGAAGTGCAGGATGTGCGGCCCAAACTCCTTAAGGAAGCGCCGGGTGTCGATCATCTGCAGGACGAGATGTGAGGGGTCGAAGTTGAGTCCGACCGTATCGCCCCACTCCTCGAGGATGCGGCGCCACATCCGCGGCGTAGTCGCGATGTTGTTGCCGCCCGGCCACTCGTCATAGGAAAAGAGCATGGGACAGTTCTCGAACGTGATCCTTCGGCCGTGGTCCTTCGCGAAGGAGATGATGTCCGGCCACACGCGGAGCGCCTCCGCCCAGTTGTCGTCCTGATTCTTCGACCGGTCGCCGCCAATGAACGTGTTGACGAGCGGGATCTCCATCTTCTCGGCAGCGGTGATGACGTGCTTGAGGTGGCCGATGACCTGCTCGCGATGCTCCGGATCCGGGTGAAGCGGGTTTGGGTAGAAGCCGAGCCCGGAGATCGCGAGACCCTTCGAGGCGATCTCGTCGACGATCTCCCGTGCCTGGCCGCTGGACAGGTTGGCGACGTCGATGTGTGACGTGCCGGCATAGCGTCGCGTCGGGCCTGTGGCCCGGGGCCAGCATGCAATTTCCAGGACCTCGAACCCGGCGCCCGACGCCCAGTCCGCGACGGCCATGAGCGGCCTCTCCGGGAACGGTGCAGTCAGGAAGCCGAGCTTCATCGAGGACGTCCCTCAGGTCGCCTCATCCGATCGCTGCGGCCACAGGGGTCGTGCTCTGGACCTCCACCCAGCCTCCGGCCCGGGCGCTCTGCGCAATCGCGTCGCCGACGAGCATCTCGTCGTGTCCGTCGGCGAACGTGGCATAGGCCGGCCGCTCGGCGGGCCGGCCGGCCGCGACGTCTGCATAGATCGCCCGAAAGAGCGCTGCGAAGGTATCGGCGAAACCCTCGACGTGACCCGCGGGAAGCGCGGCGGCGGCCCGGCCAGCCGGTCCCATGAGGGCCGGATTACGCTGCAGGATCTCGTTCGGACGATCGCGATGGCCGAGCCACAGGTGGTCGGGTGCCTCCGAGTCCCAGGCGGCGGCGCCCGCGGACCCATCGATCTCCCACTGGAGCGAGTTCTTGCGGCCGGCGCTGATCTGCGACACACACAGGGCGCCGCGGGCCCCATTCTCGAACCGGAGGAGGACCGACGCGACGTCCTCCGTCGCAATCGGCCGGGCCTGGGTGTCGGAGGAGCGCTCGGTCGCGAATGTCTCGATCGGCCCACGAGGCTCCTGGCGGACCGGGATGAAGGTGGCCATGTCGGCCATCACCGCGGTGATCCGCTGGCCCGTGGCAAATGTCATGAGGTCCAGCCAGTGCGAGCCGATGTCGCCAACCGCCCGCAGCGAGCCCCCCTTCTCGGGCTCGAGCCGCCAGTTCCAGTCCGTGTCGAGCAGCAGCCAGTCCTGGAAGTAGTGGCCCGTCACGAAGCGAACTGCGCCCAGCGCATCCGAAGCCACGAGCTCGCGGGCATGCTGGTTCAGGGGGTAGAAGCGGATGTTGAAGTTGACCGCGTTCATGAGGCCGGTGGCCGCCGCCTGGGCCACGAGCTCGCCTGATTCAGCGGCCGTCAGGCCCAGCGGCTTCTCACAAACGACGTGTCGACCGGCGGCCAGCACGGCCTGCGCGTGCGGAAGGTGGAGATGGTTCGGCGATGTGACGTGGACGACGTCCACCGAATCGTCGGCCAGGAGCGCCTCGAGGGACGCGTAGGCGCGGGGCACACCCAACTCAGCGGCACGCGCCTGGCCGCGTTCCGGCGTGCTCCCGAGCACGCCGCGAACCTGGACGCCGATCCGGCGCAGCTGCTCAACGTGGACGGTGCCGATGAACCCGGTGCCGATCACCGCGGCGCCGATGCCCGAGCCCTCGCTCATGCACTCTCCGTGACGGCTGATGCCGGCGCACACCCTCGATCCGGCGAGACAGTATAGATACGCATCTGATGGCAGCGCCTGATCCCTCGCGAGCCCGTAGCGAAGGCCCCATCATCCTTTAGCTTGCGTCGCGGGGCACCAAGCGCCATGCTGGATTTGCACGATTCGGCGAACCGTTAGGTGCCCCGCATGCTGAAGTGCCCACCACCGTCTCTCGATCGCACGGTAAACAGTCCCGACGCTTACGGGTCGCCCGAGATAATCGGCCCAGAGTCAGAACCGCGATCTCGGGCAAGCGATCAGATCCCTCCGCAGCACGGATTGCCGCGCTTCACACCCTCTCCGTCCTCCCCGGGCGCTGACGCCGGGAACCCTGTTCTGGCTGAGCTGATAGGCGAGGTCCTGCGCGATGCGGAGTCCGTTGGCTTAATGCTCAACGGTTCGAGGGCGGTCGGCAACGCCCGGCTCGATTCGGACTACGACCTCCTCTGGATTGTGGAAGACGATGCTTACCGACGCCGAAGCGATCGAGTCACGCTGGTTGAGCACAGACTGCTTGGCGATTCCCCGGCGATAGAGATCACCTACGAGAACGTTGAGGCCCTGAGGCAGCTGTCGCACGATGGTGCAACCCCGAGCGCGACTTTCGCCTCCTCGTCCGTCTTGCTGGATAAGACCGGCGAGATCGTGCCTCTCGTTGCGGCCATTGCTGCCCGCACCAACAAGCTCGCGCGCGAGCTCGTCGGAGAGGAGTACGACAGCTATTTGAACGGATTTGTTCACTCGCTCAAGTCGTGGAGCAGGGGCGACGACCTTGGCGCTCGAGCGCACGCCGCTGAATCGGGTCTCCATCTCGTCCGCGCACTCTTCGGGCTCGAGGGCAGAGTGGCCCCTTACCCCGACCAATGGTCGGCTCGCCTCGCCGAGCTCGACGCGCAGGGTTGGCAGAGCGGATTCTTCCAGACCGCCGTCCTACGCCTTCTATACGCGCCGGATCCGCCCTTTCAGCAAATGCTCGAAAGGCGCGTCGGCCGGCTCATGGAGTCGCGCGGAGTCCGTCATCAATGGAGGTACGACCTGCAGCGGCTGAGAGCTGTGCGGTACGACGAGCTCTGAAAGGGATGCCGTCGAGCCCGATCGGTTACTCGCACCGCTGGCAGCTGCCATCACCAGGTCGGGCCACGAAGACCTCGCGCGTGAGTTTGCCGTCGGCGGCCCCACCGACAGCCACTATGTCCACACGGCGACGGTTATCGTTGCAGATGTCCGTGTTAACAAGACGTCTCAGGTGACCGCCTCCGAATCGAGGCGGCGAAGACGCTGAGCGACCTCCTCCAGCACCGCGCGACGGATTCTTGGCGACGTATCGAGGAGCTGATGGAATCGCTGGTGCGTCACCGCGAGCAGACGGGATGCAGACTGAGTGGTCGCCGTGGCGGTTCGCGGACCGCCGTCGAGGAGGGCAATCTCCCCGAGGAAATCCCCGTCGCCGATCGTGTTGATAGTCGCCCCGCCCCGTTCAATAGCAACGCTCCCAGAAACGATGATGTAGAAGTAGCCTTCATGACGACCCTCGTGCGTAAGCACGGTGCCCGCGGGCACGTCCTTTTCGTCGACGATTCGGGCGATTTGCTCTAGCTCCTCCTGCGGCAGGCCGCCGAAGAGTGGCACGCGCTCCAGCAGACCAAGCTTGTAGTCCAAGGTGCCGGACCTCCTCCGTCATAAGCCGAGGGGCGCTCGGGTCCGATTCACGTCCGCAGCATGATGCGCCGAGACACCGCGCCTCCGCCTAGCCGGCATGCTCCGTACTCCATCCGTCAAGCGGCGCCAGCCGCGGAGCCCTTTCAAATGCTCCGAGGGAAGCGGCCGGCGCGCCAAATGCAGGATTACCCGCGCCACGGGCGCGGACAGTCTATCGCGACCCGGCGGACTTAACGGATGTGAAGGTTGACGCCCAGGAGGATGAGGGGCCACAGCAGCACCGCGAGGATCGCCGACAGAATCGGCATCACCGCGGCGAGGTGCGCGAAGTACCCATGACCTGACGCCACGATCAGGCCAACGACGATCCAAACGAGGCCAACGATCGACGAAAAGCCGGATCTCATACCCACTCCCTGCAAACTGCGACTCGAATCGTCAGCGGTTCACACTCGCAATCCGGGTGCCGATGGGCATTTTGGAGTCATTCATTCCATCGAGACGGGGGCGAGGGGGTCGGGCGACTCGTCGTGACTCGCCCACCGTTGCTGGCCGCATCTGTCCGGCAAGGCCCCCCGAGCTCCATGGCTGTAACCGGGGTCGTAGCAATCCTTGACTGCCCGAGCATCCAAAGCCATGTTGGAGGAACGGGCTCGATGAATCCCCGATTACGTTCTCTACTGTTCGCTGTGTGCCTGGCCATGGGCCTGATGGTGGGCATGGCCGGCGCGGCTGTGGCCGGCAACCCCAGTGGCAGCGGCCAGCCCAACGCGTCATGCGAAGACTCCACGCTGCAGCCCAACGGCTTCAGCAGCGGTGGCTTCGCGAATGCGGACCTGCATTACGCGGGCAACGGTGATCCCTCACTGAACGCGAGCAGCGACACGGCCGTCTCGCAGTACGACGTGGCCTGCTACCAAATCTCGCTGCACCACTGAGCCCATCCGCAGGGGTGTGAAGCAGCCGACACCCTGACGGTGACATGTCGCGCTTCGTGATCGGTCAGGTAGACGGCGATAAAGTTCTGCTGCCCATGGGCGGGGTGGGGTCCAGTTCAAGATCGAGGGTAACCGGGCCGGCGAGGCGGTCTCCATCCTCGAGCACCCCATCCAACCTGTGGGTTCGCGGTGCCCCATACCCACACGCGTGGTGCCCCATACGCACACGAACGAGGACGAGATCACATATGTCCTCGAGGGACCCTGAGCGCGGAGATCGACGGCGAGGAGCTGAACGTCGAGGTCGGTGAGTATCTGTTCAAGCCTCGCGGGCTCAAGCACGAGTTCTGGAACCCGACCAGCGCTCCAACTCGCATCATTGAGATCGTTGCGCCCCGCCGGTCTCGAGCGGCTCTTCCGGACGGCCGGCACATCCCGGGGTTGCAGAGAACCGAGGACTTCGATCGGCTTGTCCTACAGCCCGACTGGGGTTGCACCACCCGGCCGGCGAGCGACCTGGAAGCATGACTGACCCGGAGGATCGGTATCGGTCGCCTCGTCGGTCAGGTTTCCTCCCGCAGCGCAGGCAGCACCGAAACTTCAACCCCCGAAGGTTGCGTCCGGCACCGCATGATGCGCTGCGTCGCAGCCCGATAATCCTCGGGCGTCGCGGTTGGGATGTTCACGAAGGTTTGGGGATTTCGATCCACCAGCGGGAACCAGGTGCTCTGCACCTGCACCATGACCCGATGGCCGCGACGAAACACGTGGTTGACGTCCGGCATCGTGAAGGTGACGTTCTCAGCGGCCCCCGGGACGAACGGCTCGGGCTGCTCGAAGCCCCGCCGGAACTTGCCGCGGAATGGTTCGCCGCGCACGAGCTGCTGATACCCAGCGAGCGTCACAGTCGGCGGGCCCACGTCCCGATCGCCCTCGGCTCGTCCCTTGGCCGCAGGCGTGCTGCGGGTTGGTGGGTAGACGTCGATCAGCTTCACGATCCAGTCGGAATCGGTTCCGGTTGTCGCCACGAAGAGCTTGGACGACACCGGCCCGGCCAGCGTGAGGTCCTCCTCGAGCGGCTCGGTCACATAGACGATCACGTCCGGCCGCGTCGCGGCGAACCGCTGGTCGGAGACCATGTATTCCTCGGGCATGGTCTGTGCCGTGTAGCCAACCCATGGCACCGGTTTCGCCGGATCGCTCACGTAGGAATCGCTCGCGTCTGCGTCGTCCGGCGGCTCGAACGAGAGCCCGCCAGCTTCTCGGAAATAGAGGATCCGCGGCTTCGCCTCGGGGGGCGGCCACACTGAATATTGCCGCCAGGTGTTCGTGCCGGTTTCGAAGACGTATGCCTCAGGCAGCTTCGGGTCACTCCCGTCCTTGAGATGGAATTCGAAGAACGGCAGCAAGATCTGCTCGCGGTAGAAGGCCGCAGTGTCCGACGCGAAATCGACGCTCCCCAGGTGCCGGCCGTCGCTGTACGCCCAGCCGCCGTGCACCCACGGTCCCACGACGATGCTGTTGGCGAGATCGGCGTTCTCGCTCTTGATCGCACGGTAGACGCGGAACGGTCCCATCAGGTCCTCCGCATCGAACCAGCCGCCGACGGTAAGGACCGAGCAATGGATGTCCTTCAGGTGCCGCCAGATCGCGCGCGACTGCCAGAACTCGTCGTACGTCGGGTGGGCGAGGAGCTCCTCCCAGGTGGGATTTTCGGTTCCGAGCTTGGCCGCCAGGTTGGCTATCGGGCCGGCGCGGAGGAAGAACTCGTAGCCGTCCTGGGTGCCGTAATCGAAGGGGACGGTGACCTTGGCAGGCGGCGTGGGTTCCGCCTGCGGTTGGTAGACCGATACCGAATTGAAGGCATGCGCGAGCATGAACGCGCCGCCGTGATACCAGTCGTCATCCAGGAACAGGTCGGCGACAGGCGCCTGCGGCGAAGCCGCCCGAATGGCCGGATGGGTGTCGATGATTCCCGCCGCCGTGAAGAACCCCCCGTACGAGATGCCGAAGAGGCCAACGCGGCCGTTGTGGTTGGGCACATGTCGCAGGAGCCACTCGACCGTGTCCCAGGTGTCGGATTGCTCATCGACGTCGGTTGGCGTTCGCTTCTCCGGCCGATGCGGGGTCACATGCGTGAACGTGCCCTCCGACATCAGCCGGCCGCGGACGTCCTGCCGCACGAAGACGTAGCCGGCCCGCAGCAGCGCCTCGGACTGGAGGCTCAAGGCGCCCTGCTCGTCGACGCCGTAGGGGCTGACGCCGAATGGCGTCCGCGTGAGCAGGATCGGGTAGGTCGTCGAGGTGTCCTTGGGCACGAGCACTGAGGTGAAGAGCCGCACGCCGTCGCGCATCGGGACGCGGTACTCGTACTTCGTGTAGTGCTCGCGGACGTCGTATTCCGCGCCGTCGGCTGCGGATCCGCCGGAGGGTGTCATTCGGACGAGCGAGCGCGCTTTGTCATGCCAGAGTCCTCCATGCCCCGAACCGACGCCGCCTCACCAGGCTGAACTGCGGCTCCGGAAGAGCGGCTCGGGAAGAATAGAGTCCGCGCGCCAGCGCTCTCAGCCAAAGGTGCAGTCGACTGTCACCTTGTCCAGGGCGCTCTCGAGTACCGCGAGCTCCTCATCCTCGAGCCGGGACACGAAATATTTGGCGATCCCACGTGCGTGGGCTGGCACCGTCTCGGTCAGCCGGGCGACGCCGGCATCGGTGAGCGCAACGAGGACGCCCCGTCCGTCGGCCGTGGCGTCGGCTCGGCCAACGAGGCCTTCATCGACCAGCCGGGCGACCCGACGGGTCATGCCCGACCGCGAGATGAGCGCGCGGTTCGCGAGCTCCGTCATCCGCAGCTCGCCGCCGGCGATCGCCAGCTGAGCCAAGACGTCGAAGTCGGGCAATGCAAGGCCGGTCTGTTGCTCGAGATCCGTCTCGAGCTGGCGCATGAGCGTGGCGTGAGCTCGCAGGAGTGAGCTCCAGGCCCCAATCCCACGCCCGCCGGGCAATTCGCTGGCAACCAGGCGATCCACAAGCCCAGCCAGTTCGGTTTCGGAAAGTACTTGCATGTGCAACCAGATAGCCGTAGGATACTTGCGATTGCAAGTATATCAGCCCGCGGGGGCGGAAGGGAAGATCGTGATTGCCGAACTCATACCCGACGTAGATCCGGACGTCGAAGGCCGTTTTGGATCTCTGGCGGACGAAGCACGCGTCAGAAGAGCCGCCAGGGCCCTCGACGCGAACGGAATCAACGCCCTGCGAGCTGCGAACGCGGCGGAAGCGAAGCGGATCGTTCTCGGGCTCATCCCGGACGGATCGCAGGTGCATCATGGCGCCTCGCAATCGCTCGACGTGTCGGGCATTACCGACGAGATCGAGAAATCCGGCCGATATGAGCCTCTCCGGCCGCGGATCTACAGCATGGACCGCAAGACCCAGGCTGATGAGATCCGTCACCTGAGTTCGGCGCCGGAGGTGATGCTCGGCAGCGTCCACGCGGTCACCGAGACCGGGTCGTTGCTGGCAGCCTCCATGGGGGGCAGTCAGCTGGGACCGTATGTCAGCGGAGCCGCCCGAGTGATTCTTGTGGTGGGAACGCAGAAGATCGTGTCCGACCTCGAAGAGGGCTTGCGCCGGATCGACGAGTACGCCTTTCCCCTCGAGGACGCTCGCGCCCAGGCGGCGTACGGCATCCACAGCGCGGTCAACAAGGTCCTCATCATCAACCGCGAGATCGCCCCGGGCCGCATCACCGTCGTCTTCGTCGACGAGGTCCTCGGCTTCTAGCGCACGCGCAGAGCACCGAAGGAGCGACCTCGATCATGGCCCCGGTCTCACAACGTTCTCCCGCCCGCGATTCGCGCTGGCTCGCCCTGATCGTCCTGTGCGCCGGAATGCTGATGATCGTCCTCGATGCGACGATCGTGAATGTCGCGCTGCCGTCGATCCGGAGTGATCTTGGCTTCGCGCAGTTGAGCCTGGCGTGGGTCGTCAATGCCTACCTGATCGCCTTTGGGGGCGTCCTGCTTCTGGCCGGACGACTCGGCGACCTTCTGGGTCGGCGACGGGTCTTTCTTGCGGGCATCGCGGTGTTCACGACAGCCTCCCTGCTTTGCGGGCTGTCCATCGGTCAGGAAATGTTGGTCGCCGCGCGGTTCATCCAGGGCGTCGGCGGCGCGATGACCTCTGCGGTCATCCTCGGCATGGTCGTGACGCTGTTCAGGGAGCCCCGCGAACAGGCCCGCGCGATCGGCGCATACAGCTTCGTCGCAGCAGCGGGTGCGTCCATCGGGCTTCTGGCCGGCGGCTTCCTGACCGACGCGCTCAACTGGCACTGGATCTTCCTGGTCAATGTCCCGATTGGCATCGCCACCGCGTTCTTTGCCTTGCGGTTGCTCGAGTCCGACCACGGAATCGGGCTCGGCAAGGGCGCTGATGCACTCGGCGCCGTCCTGGTAACGGCGGCGCTTCTGCTCGGGGTGTACACGATCATCCGGACGACGGATTTCGGGTGGGGATCCGCTCACACCATCGGGTTCGGCGCGGCTGCGATCGCATCGCTGATGGCCTTCGTCGTCCGCGAGTCGCGGACTGCGAATCCGCTCATCCCATTCCGCATCTTCGGATCGCGCAACGTGTCCGGGACGAGCGTCGTCCTGCTGCTCATTTTCGCCGCGCTGTTCGGGATGTTCTTCCTGGGCAGTCTCTACTTCCAGCGCGTCCATGGTTACGATCCGCTCGGCATCGGCCTTGCGTTCCTGCCGTTCAGTCTCTCGATCGCAACCCTGTCATTCGCGTCCGGGCCACTGATCACCCGCTTCGGCGCCCGTGCGGTGCTCCTGCCGAGCCTCGTGCTGATGGGTGTGGGCCTGGTGCTCTTCGCGCGAGTGCCGGTCGAGGCTGACTACTTCGCGGACGTGCTGCCCTCGGTTCTCCCACTTGGCGTGGGCTTCGGGCTCGCGTTCCCGTCGCTGATGGCGCTTGGGATGTCGGACGCCAGCGAGCACGATTCCGGCCTCGCGTCCGGACTGCTCATGACGACCCAGCAGGTCGGGGGAGCGCTGGGTCTATCGGTACTGGCTTCGCTCTCGGCGTCAGAGACGAACCGGCTGCTTGCGTTGTCGTCTGCCGAGCCGACGGCGGTCACCAACGGTTACCAGCTGTCGTTCGCCATCGGCGCCGGGCTCGTGCTCGTCGCCCTCGTCGTCGCCGGCACGGTTCTGGGGTCGGCCGGGGACGCAGAGAAAGGGGCGCTGCACGAGCGCGACCGAGTGCTCGGCGATGCGCCGGACGGCGGGACGGGCGGCGCGCGGGTCCGTACCAATGCCTGAATCGGTCCTGGGTGTCGGGATCATCGGGGTCAGTCCGGTTCGGGGCTGGGCCGCCACCGCCCACATCCCCGCATTGCGAGCGCTGCCGACCTACGAAATCCGTGCACTCAGCGCGCACAGCGCTGAATCCGCTCGCGAGGCAGGCCAAGCGTTCGGGGTCAGCGCGGTGTTCTCAGACCACGAGCAGCTCGTGACCCGGCCCGACATCGATGTGGTCGTTGTCACGGTCAAGGTCCCGCATCATCGAGAGCTGGTCGATGCCGCTCTTGCAGCCGGAAAGGCGGTCTACTGCGAGTGGCCACTCGGTCGCGACCTCGAGGACGCCCGGGCGATGGCCGCGTTGAGCGCGCAGCGGGAAGTGCGAACCGTCGTTGGGTTGCAGGCCCGCCAGGCCCCGGCCATCGAGTTCGTCCGGGAGCTGCTCAGCGACGGATACGTCGGCGAGGTCCTGTCGACGACGATGATCGGGCTCTCGGTCCCGGGCGATGTCGTGGTCCAGCCCAACGTCTACATGCTCGACGGGAAGAACGGGGCCAACCTGCTCACCGTCGCTGTCGGGCACAGCCTGGACACCCTCAACTATGTGCTGGGGGAGTTCGCGGGCCTGTCGGCTATGTCGGCCATTCGTCGACCGGTGATCACCGCCGAAAAGACCCGGCAGCAGATCGTAAAGACGGCCGCCGACCAAATCGCGGTGATCGGCACCCTCACGTCCGGCGCGACCGCCAGCGTCCACATTCGTGAGGCAGTCGCGGGCGGCATCGGCTTCTTGTGGGAAATCAATGGAACGGACGGAACGCTCCGCATCACCGCTGATGCCGCATTGCCCGAGATCTTCCCGTTGACGGTGGCGGGAGTTCGTGGTGGCGGCGAGCCCGCCCAGCTTTCCGTCCCGACCGCGCTGACGCAGAAGTGGCCTGCGCTCGCTAGCCTCGAAGGAGGCCCGGCCTACAACGTTGGGCGTGCATACGCCGCGTTCGTGGCAGACCTCGCCAACGGGACGCATACCGTGCCCGACTTCGCCGATGCCGTCCGACGACACGAGGTCATCGCCAACATCGAGAGGGCTGCGGCATCAGGAGAACGTGTGACGGCGCAGCCAAACAGAACGCCTCGACCAGAGGGCCGTCAGCCGACGATCACCGGCGGCTGATGCTCCGACAGGGGGCCGCCCGGCTTGGGCGTCCTCAGCTGGGCCTCGGGCGACCCGTCGGCCTCGCGAGCGGCGAGTTCGGCGTCCAGCTGGGCGATGAGGTCCGGCGCCTGCGCCTCCAACGCCCTCGCGTACGCGGGGCCAATCACGTTCATGAGAGGCATCTCCCGCTTTGTCTTCGGCGCGGCGTACCCGGAGATGTCGGCGATCAGGAAGCAGGTTGGTTGAGCAGCTGGGAGCATCGTTCCTCGTGGAGGCAGGCCCACGACGGCCACGACTATACGTGTGAGCTACTGGAGCGTTCGTTGGTCATTGCGCTGTCTACGCCCTTCATGAATTCGACCAGGCCACGCATGTACGTGCGTTGGTCGTCGTACATGGCCAGGTGGCTGCCGTTCGGGCAATACAGATATTGCCCTTTCGGTATCTGCTTCGACATCCATTCCATGTGCTTGGGGTCCATCGTGTCGAAGCGCGCTCCGATGATCAGCGTCGGCACGGTGATGTTCTTGAGGTCAGCGGTGCGATCCCAATTCGCGAGCTTGCCGCTGGCGCCCAGCTCGCTGGGTCCCTGCATCGGTATGTAGACCTTCGGGTTCATATGGTCGAAAGAGCGCTTGAGCGGATCGGGCCATTGGTTTATGGGCATCCGGATCACATGCTTCTCGTAATGGTTGGGGATCAATAGCTCCAGGTAGCGCGGATCCTCGTACTTGCCAGCGGCTTCGAGTTGCTTCGCCTCGGCGAGCACCTTTGGGTCCATCGCTGGCATCAAGACGTTCTTGGCGTAGTCGTTGTACTGAGGGATGCTGGCCATCATGTTTGAAATGATCAGTGCCTTCAGATGGTCCTGGTGCTTTAGCGCGTACTCGATGGCGAGCAAACCGCCCCACGACTGGCCCAGGAGATAGAAGCTGTCCGTGTCGAGACGGAGCGCCCGGCGTACCTGCTCGACTTCGTCGACGAAGCGCGGCAGCGCCAGCATCTCATCGGTCATCTCCGGCTGGTCGCTGTAATAGGAGCCGAGCTGGTCGTAGTAGAGGTACTCGATCCCCTCATTCGGCAGGTAGTCGTCGAAGGCCTCGAAGTACTCATGCGGAAAGCCGGGGCCGCCGTGCAGGAGCAGCAGCTTGATCCTGGGGTTGTTGCCGACGCGTTTTGTCCAGACCTTGAAGGGGCCCCGCGGCGTGGTGACCTCGATCATGCGAACACCATCCGCAGAACGAGTTGACAGTGGTGGCATGAGGGCTTCATGACCTCCGGGAGTGCTCCTGCGGTGACACCTTAAACCCCACCTCCGACTCCTTGGTCGCGACGAGGGGTGACTGTATCCCACCGGCGGTCGAGGGCCCGCAAAGCGCCAACTGCTCAGCTCTCCATGGCGAGAACATCCGAGGTTTGCCGGATCCGTGGCAGCGGCGACAACACGAGGAGCAGGATCGAGACGGCCATTCCCGCCCACCCGAGGGCTATCCCGCCACGCACGCCGACCCAGCCCGCGAGACCTGCTGCCAGCAGCGCACCCAGCGGGTAGGCGATGCCGTGCGAGAAGACCTCGAGGTTCGCGTTTACGCGGCCCAGGATTCGATCTGGAATCACGCCCTGGGCTCAGCCACGCTCTCGATCGTCTGGAGGCCATCGCCGATGAGCTGCGGCAGGAACACCATCAGCGTCGCCAGTACGAGCGGCCCGCCCGCAAGTGGCGTGAGCACGCCGACGATGGAGGCGCCGGTCGCGGTCCAGATGAGGGCTGGGCCGAAGCCGAACCGGGAGATGACCCGCGAAGCAAAGATTGAGCCGATGAGGGAGCCGACGCCGCCGGCCGAAACGACGACCCCCAGCAGGAACGGGCTGAGGTGCAGCTCCTGGATGAGATAGATCGTGTACAGGACTCCGTAGAACGACCCCGCAACATGAGCGATGATCGAGCGGAGGGTGAGCGGAAGGAGCACGGCATGGCGCCGGAGGAGCCGCAAACCCTCGAGGATCTCGAGCCGGATGGGTGTCGGCGACGTGCGCGGGGGCCGCGACGGCTCTCGGCTTCGGATCAGGATCAGAGAGAGGGCTGAGACCACAAAGGAGATCGCGTCGACGAAGATCGCCAGCGGCGGACCAATCAGCTGCACCAGTCCACCAGCCAGGCCCGGACCGCCGATTTCCGCGAGGGACGAGCTCGTGGCCAGCTTGCTGTTGCCTTCGACTACGCGGTCGACCCCGATAAGCGAGGGGACGTAAGCCGGGTAGGCCGCATCGAAGAGCGCCCCAAGGCAGCCTTCGATGAACACGACCACGTATAGCTGTTCGATGCGCAGCACCCCCGCGATGTACGCCGCGGGGATCGATAACAGCAGCAAAGCGCGGGTCGCGTCCGCCAAGATGAGGAGCGGCCGACGTCGCAGCCGGTCGACCCATGCGCCTGCGAGCAATCCGATAAGCAGCACCGCGAGGCTGGCCGCGACGATGAGCAGGGCCATTTGGATCGGGCCTGCCCCCAGCACCATGAGGGCGACCAGCGGGATCGCCGTGCGCGTGACGACAGATCCGAGCTCGGAGACTGTTTGGCCGGCCCACAGCTTCCGAAAATCGGCGTTTCGCCAGAGCGACTCGCTCACCACGCTTGGCAGCCTACCGCGAGGACGCGCCTACTATTCCTGCCGCACAGCAACCCGATCCGCGACCAGCAGGAGACCGATATGAACTTCAACAGCATCCTGATCGGGTCGGAAGACCCGGAGCGCCTCGTCGACTACTACACCAAGCTGCTCGGCGCGCCGACGATGTCCGACAGCGGATACACAGGCTGGCAAATCGGGTCGGGCTTCGTGACCGTGGGACCCCATAGCGAGGTCCATGGCAAGAACGCAGCGCCCGGCCGCCTCATCTGGAACATCGAGACGCCCGACGTCAAGGGCGACTTCGAGCGGCTGAAGGCGGCCGGCGCGATCGTCGTCCGCGAGCCTTACGAGTTCGAGGAGGCCCCGGGTTCATCGATCGCGACGCTCGCCGACCCGGACGACAACTACTTTCAGCTGGTCAGCCCGATGGGCCCGGATGCACCAGGTGGAGCTCAGTAGCTGACGGTCGAGTTCTTCCAGATCCGCTCGAGGACGTAGTGACCGTCGCCTTGCGGATCGGTGAGGGACGGCCGGGCCTCGAGGATCATGACGTAGGGGTGGAGCCGGACGTTCACGAGGGTCTTGCCGCGGAACGTCATGTCGAGGATGACGCCCTCCTGGGTCTCCTGCCACCACGGCTGCCCGTACATGTAGTTGCCGGGACCTGCGTCGACCAGGCTGACGCCATTCTTGTGCTGGCGCAGGAACATCCCGCCGGCCAGGTGCAGGCCGCCGCCGATGACCTGGTCGCATCCGGCCTGGTCCATCCAGTCCAGAGCCCTCTTCTGAGACGGCCACAGGTCCGGGTGGTATTCGTCGCCGCCCCACCACTGGGGCTCGCACATGACCAGGTCGGCGCCGCCGGCGCGCGCGTTTCGGACGGCCGCGTTGACGTTCGCCTGCGTGAGCCACGCGACGCCCGGCGTGGTTGGCCCTGCATGCGCGGGGCCGGTGACTTCATTCCAGGACACGAACGCCACCTTCAGGCCGGCAACCCTGACGTACGCCGGCTGAAGCGCCTGATCGAGGTTCATCCCGAGGCCGGTGTGCGGGATTCGGTGCTTGTCGAGGAGTTGGACCGTCGAGGCGATGCCCGCAACGCCACGATCGCTCTGGTGGTCGGCTGCCAGAAACACCGCATCGATGCCGAGCAGATTTTTCCACCGTGGCAGAAGCTCCTCCGGCACGGCCAGGCTCGGCGGGCCGTTGAGGCTTGGCGCCCACCGACTCGTGGGCAGGATCGGGCATTTGTGGTCGCCGAGTGCGACATCGGATCGCTTGGTGATGCTTGCGGTGAGCCCGGGATGACCGGTGTCAACCGGACGGATGATCGGGAACTGGGAGATGCCCGGAGGTGGGTTCGGGTTCAGGAATGGTCCGCCCGTGTAGCGGGCCGTCCCGCCGTCGAACACCCAATCCCAGCCTTTGCCGAGGGTAACGGCCTGATACGCGCCCAGCCGATCCGCGCACATGCTGCCGACCGACGTTAGCGTCCAAACCTGCGAGGCGCGGTAGGCGAGCCAGCTCGGCTTGAGTGCCTCGGCGCCCTGCCCGCCAGCGATGCCGACCACCGGGTAGCGCAGCGCACGCGCCGCCTTGTCGCCAAATAGGTCCGCCCCAAACAGCCCAAATGGTCCGTTGCCCGCGATGGGCAGCACCTTGGTAGCGGGCTCGACGAGCCCTGGCGGCAGGAGCGCGACCAGCTTCTGGTTGGCGCCGATCGCACTCATGATCTTGGCTGCCGGGATGCATCGTTCGGTGGCGGTGAGCGCCGGATGGCTGACGGTCACCCCACAGGGCACCACGAGCTTGCCGCTGGCCGCGAGCTTGGTCAGCTCACTGAGGGCAATGACCGATTTCAGGTTGGTGATGCCCGTGACGACCGCGAGCGGGAACTTCGTCGGAGGTCTGGTGGCGGTCGGGCTCGGGGTGGGCGCGGGCGAGATCGACGGGGTCGCGGTGGCGGATGGCGAAGGGTCGGGCGTGAGAGTGGGGCCAAGGCAGCCGCCCAGGAGCACGGCAGAGGCCACGGCGGCCGCCAGAGCGAGACCCCGCGGCCGTGATGAGTGAGTCGACACCGAGCCAATCGTAGCCGCGCCCTCGGCGCACGGCTGGAATCGGCGGCCAAATGGCACGCCAATTGCTGCCTCGCGCCATCGGTGGGGCACTTCGCGCGACGGCAGCCTCGATCCCGTGATCAGTCATGCGTGATTGAGACGGCAGCCCGCGCCTCCTGACGAGAGGCTCAATCAATGAAACGCGTCCCGGCCGTGGTGGCAGCCACAACTCTTCTGGTTGGAGTCGTTGTCGGGGGTGTCAGCGCACGCACCCCCAGTTCGCCGGCGTACGAGGTAGCCGATGTCGGCGCCTACGGCGGAGAGCCATCGATCGTGTCCGATACGAAGGGCGTCCTGTACGACACGACGCCGAGTGGCGGCACGATCACCTACCGCTCGACGGACCGCGGCGTCACCTGGCAGCAGGTCACGACGGCTGACCCGAACAGCGGCGACGATTGCCTCGCCACCGATCAGTCGAATGCCGTCTACTTGTGCAACCTCGCGGGGAGCGAGGGAGTCGCGCCCCTGCAGGCAGACGTCTGGAAATCCGTCAATGGCGGGACGAGCTGGACGCACGGCGCCGGTGCGCTGCCCGAATGTGGAACGAGCTGCTCGCCCTTTGGCGTCGATCGCGATTGGGTGGCAGCTTCAATCCTGTCGGGGAAGAGCACGTCCAAGGCCGAGGTCGTGCTGATGTACCACGACTTCTACGGTCCGAGCCAGATCTGGGTCAACATCTCGCACGACGGTGGTGCGACGTTCGGTACGCCGCAGGAGGTGCTCGCTGCGCCGGCTGTGACACCAGGTGCCATCACGGGCACGCTTGTCGCCCAGGGCTACACGCTTTGCAACACGGTCCCCGCGGGAGTGGGGATCGTGCCTCCGGGCAAGCCGCACGCCGGACGGATCATCGTTGGCTGGATTGCGGCGGATCTGCCCCAGAACGCGACGGGCTGCAACGTGACGATGGCCGA
>VBKA01000019.1 GCA_005879815.1 Chloroflexota bacterium | reverse complement strand
AGCGCCGCGAGGGCGTACCGCGTCAATCCGTCCTCGGAGACCGGCACGCACTTCTTCCCGGCCATCGCGGCGGGGAATCCGGGGCAGGTCGACGTGGCATACCTGCGGTCCACGACGATCGTCCCAACCGACCCGCTGGGTAAGGCGGATCCGGGCGGCTGCGCTGGGCCAGGACCGGCAAACGGCAACCCGACGACCTATCCGCCGGCCTGCGCCTGGAACCTGTACGGGGCGCAGTCGCGGAATCTGAGCAGCGGGGTCGACGCAGCCACCTGGGCTGTGACGCCGATCACGACCAC
>VBKA01000163.1 GCA_005879815.1 Chloroflexota bacterium | reverse complement strand
CAGATGGCGGCCACCTGGCATATTCCGTGGCTCACCCGGACGGGTCGCATGATGTCTACCTCGTCGATCTCGCTCGCGGCGGCAGCCCACAGCTGATTGGCAAGGCTCGGACCAACCCAGTGTTCCTGAATTCCGCGCAGCTGTGGTACACGACGGAGGTTGCTCGGGGCTGCATAGGCCCCGGCCCCAAGCCACTGGTCTACAGCCTTGTCGACGGTACTGAGTCGCCGAGCATCGTCGACTATGTCCAAGGCGTCTGGCCTTCCACGAGCTCGAACTATTAAGAATCGGGGTAGGTCGGACGCAGCACCCAGCCGCGATACGCCTGCCGGAAGCCGACCTCGCGCAGTGCTTCCGCCAACGACGACGACGCGACGGGGTCGCGGTCGACACGCTCGATGACGAGCTCGCGCAACGGACCGATGGGCGTCAGCAGGTCGCGAATCGCCGGCAGCGCGGCTGCGAGGACCTCAGGATCGTCCGACGCCGGCAGGGTGATGAGCGACCGTCCCCCGCGCTCCACGTACAGGACCGCTTCGCCGTCCACAAGAACCACGTATGCACCGGCCGCGCGCTGGACGGCCGTGCGCTCGTCGTCTCGGCGCGGCCACGGGAGTGCCGCACCGTAGGCCTGGGCCGGATCCGCAGCCGCCAGCAGCACCGCCCGATGGGTTTCCGGAGGTTCGCGTTCGGCGCGCAGCCGATCCACCGCACCGGGCAGCGCGAACTGCGCCGCTCCCAGCCCCGCGACGAAGTAGCCGCGTCGCGCGCGGCCGGCCTCCTCCATGGCCTTGAGGATCGGGTAGACGCCGGAGAAGCCGCCGGGTTGGTTCTCGGCCATCACCGCCTCACGCGTGACAACTCCGTGGCGCTCCAGGAGGGCCACGGCGGTCGCATGACCACGTTCCGTGGGCGTCTTCGCCTCGCCGATCAGCTCAGCCACCAGCGACCAACGCCCGGAGGCACGCGGCGGGCCCATGGAGGTGAGCCGTCCCGGCCGCGGCCGCGTGCCCGACGAGCGAGACCTCGAGCGCGGGAGGGCGAGGGCGCGCAGCGAGCCGAAGGTGTCGTTGGTGACCTCTCCCGACCAGACAAGATCCCAGAGTGCGTCGAGGGCCTCGTCATCATTGCGGGCCGCCTCCCCAACGGTTCCCCGCAGCTCCCTGAAAAACGACGCTCCACGCCGGCTCAGATGCCCGCGAATCCGCTGGTGAGCCTCACCGCCCGGCAGCTCCGATCCTTCAGCCTGTCCCGAGCTGGCGAGCAGTGCGGCGCGGTCCCGTCGGTAGAGGGCCACCCGACCGTCATCCCTCCCCAAGGACCCGCGGCCCAGCCAGACGACCTCTCCGGACGCTCCAAGCTCATCGAGGAGGCGCGGCGAATAGTCACGGATGCGCATCCGGAGCACGTCACGCTCGAGGATGGAGGCGGGGATCGCCACCCCCTCGAGCTGGGCCACAACCTCGAGCAGCCGATCGAGTCCGGCGGCGCGCGAGCCGATCCCCTGCCATGAGGGCAGGAAGCGCCCAAGCGCTGCGGGCGGAACTGCCTCCACCTCGCGCCGGAGGCGAGCCAGCGTCCGTCTGCGCAGCAGGCGCAGCACATCCGCTTCGGCGAACTCCCGTTGCGTGCCACCCGGGCGGAAGGTGCCCTCAACGAGGCGATCGGTTGCCACCAGCCCTGCCAGATGATCGACCACCACCGATGGCGCAATCCCCCACCGGCCGGATGGATCGGCAGCTGTGAACGGGGTATGGGTTCGCGCCCAGCGCAGGAGCAGGGCATCCAGCGGGTCGCCGGCGGCCGCATCCAGCCAGGCGTCTGCGATCCCCGGCGGTGGGCTCACGCCGAGCCCGTCGCGGTACCGAGGCGTGTCCTCGATGGCGATCCATCGGTCCTCACCGGCAACGCGAACCCGCACCGCCCGCCGATCGCGCTCCAGCGCGGCCAGAGCTTCGGCTGCATCCAGCCCATCGGTCACGCGGGCGCCCACCTCGTCCGCGCGAAGATCGCCGAGCCTGCGGAGCAGGTCGTGCACGCCGTCCACGGTGTGTGGCCGGCGACCACCGCCCAGCGACTGGAGCTCGAGCTCGACCTCCGCGACCGCGGCGGGATCGAGCAGCTCGCGCAGCTCGTCGGCGCCGAGCAGCTCGGCGAGCAGCTCGCGGTCGAGCGCCAGCGCCTGGGCACGCCGCTCACGTCGCTCGGCGAGCGGCGCGTCGCCCTCGTACATGTAGGACCCGACGTAGTCGAAGAGGAGCGACGCCGCGAATGGAGAGGCACGGGGTGTCTCGACGCTCACCACACGCACCTGGCGCGACCGGATGCCGGCCAGCATCTCCTTGAGCGCCGGCAGGTCGAAGACGTCGCGCAGGCACTCGCGATAGGTCTCCAGGATGATCGGGAACGAGCCGTACTGGCTGGCCACCGCCAGCAGGTCGGCGGAACGCTGGCGCTGCATCCAGAGCGGCGTGCGCTGGCCGGGACGACGCCTCGGCAGAAGCAGGGCCCGCGCGGCGTTCTCGCGGAAGCGGGCGGCGAACATGGCCGAGCCTCCAAGCGCCCCCATCACCAGCTCCTCGACCTCGTCGGGCCGGAGGATGAGCTCCGTCTCAGGGGGCGTCTCGTCCGCCTCGGGGAGACGGACCACGATCCCGTCGTCAGACCACAGGACCTGCACGTCGACCGAGTGCTTCTCCTGCAGGCGCGCCTCGACTGCCATGGCCCACGGCGCGTGCACTCGCCCGCCAAATGGGCTGAGCAGGCAGATCCGCCAATCACCCAGCTCGTCGCGGAAACGCTCGATCACCACCGTCCGGTCGCTGGGCAGCGCGCCGGTCGCCTCACGCTGATCGGAGAGATAGGCCGCCAGGTTGCGAGCGGCGCGCTCATCGAGCGCATGGTCGCGCTTCAGCCGATTTACAGCGTCCTGGGCCGGCATGGGCTCTAGCTCGCGCAGGAATGCGCCGACCGCGCGACCCAGCTCGATTGGCCGTCCCACCTGGTCGCCCTTCCAGAACGGCATCTTGCCCGGCTCGCCGGGGGCCGGCGTCACGATCACCCGGTCCGGCTTGATCTCCTCGATGCGCCACGTCGAGGCGCCCAGCAGGAACGTCTCTCCGACGCGGCTCTCGTAGACCATCTCCTCGTCGAGCTCACCGACGCGACGCCCGCCGCGCCCGGAGCCGTCGTCCGGCAGGAAGACGCCGTACAGCCCGCGATCCGGGATCGTGCCTCCCGAGGTGATGGCGAGCACGCGGGCGTCGTTGCGCGAGACGACCTCGTCGGTGCCGCGATCCCAGACGACGCGCGGACGCAGCTCCGCGAACTCATCGGACGGGTAGCGGCCGGAGAGCATGTCCAGCACGCCGTCGAGCTGCTCACGGCTCAGGTCGCGGAAGGCGTCGGTGCGCATCACCAGCGCGTGGAGGTCACCCACCCGCCATCGGTCAATGGAGCACATCGCTACCAGCTGCTGCGCAAGGACATCGAGCGGAGCCTTGGGCACCCGGGTCTCCTCGATGGCGCCGGCCAGCATCCGCTCGGTCACCACCGCCGCCTCGAGGAGGTCACCGCGGAACTTGGGGAAGATGATGCCCGTCGAGGGCTCCCCCACCCGGTGCCCGGCTCGGCCGATGCGCTGGATGCCCGCCGCCACCGAGGGTGGTGCCTCGATCTGGACGACGAGATCGATGGCGCCCATGTCGATGCCCAGCTCAAGGCTCGACGTGGCGACCAGGGCCGGGAGGCGGCCCGCCTTCAGCGCCTCCTCGATCTCCAGCCGCTGCTCCCGCGCGATGCTGCCGTGATGGGCACGCACCAGCTCCTCCCCGGCGAGCTCGTTGAGGCGGTTCGCCATCCGCTCGGCCAGGCGCCGGGAGTTGACGAAGACCAAGGTGGACCGATGGGCGCGGATCAGCTCGAGCAGCTCCGGGTAGATCGCGGGCCAGATGGATCGGCGCGCCTCCGGGCCAGCCACTGGACCGCCGGGTTGCTCGTCGGGGTCGATCAGCTCGCCGAGCCGGCTCATGTCCTCGACCGGGACCACCACCTTCAGCTCGAGCGCCTTGCGAGCGCCAGCATCCGCGATTGTCACCTCGCGGCCCTCGCCGACACCTCCCAGGAAGGCGGCGATGGCACTCAGGGGTCGCTGCGTCGCCGACAGCCCGATGCGCTGCGGAGCAGGGTGGCCAGCGCCGGTGATCAACGCCTCGAGGCGCTCGAGCGATAGCGCCAGATGGGTGCCGCGCTTGGTGGGCGCCAACGCATGCACCTCGTCGACGATGACGTGCTCGACGCCGCGCAGCACCTCGCGGGCCTGGCTGGTGAGGAGCAGGTAGAGGCTCTCCGGCGTGGTGACCAGGATCTCGGGAGGGTCCTTGGCCAGCGCCCGCCGGGCGTCCGCCGGCGTGTCGCCGGTGCGCGATGCCACGCGCACCTCGGGGAGCTCGACGCCGGAGCGTTGCGCGGTGCGCCGGATGCCGGCCAGCGGGGCGCGCAGGTTGCGCTCCACGTCGTAGGCGAGCGCCTTCAGGGGGCTGATGTAGAGGATCCGTACGCTGCCCGGCGGCTGTGGGCCACGCCGTTTGCGGGGGACCTGCGCCGGCCGCGGGCGGGGATCACTGAAGCATCGGTCCAGGCACCACAGGAAGGCTGCCAGGGTCTTGCCGCTGCCGGTCGGAGCGTGCAAGAGGGTGTGATGGGCGGCGCTGATCGCCTCCCAGCCGATGACCTGCGCCTGGGTCGGCTCTGCGAATGCTTCTGCGAACCAGCTACGGGTTGGCTCGGAGAAGCGGGCAAGCGGATCAGAGGCGGGGGCGTGCGTCACGGTGCAACCGAGTCTACGCGGCAGAGCTGCCAAACCCTGTCAGGACCCATGGTGGCTGCTGGTGGGCCCATGTGACGCCAGGATCTCCAATGGACCAACGAGCCGCAGCCCGCTGGCGCTGATTGGCTGGATGTGACGGAGAGCGCTCAAGGCGGCCAACGAAGCCACCTTTCGAGCTGATGGCAGTCGAAAACCCGCTTCGTTGGACGACTCGCGATTGTCCGAGCACGCAGCCTTGCCGGTCCTAGCGGCGGCCGATGCGACCGAGGTGCGTGTCCTGGAATGATGTGGCGTACTTGAGGCCGAACCCCGAGGTCCGATCCATCCCGATGTGCCCGATCAGGATGGCGCCGGCTAGGACCAGGGGCGTCGACGCGAGGAGGAACCCGAGTCCCAGCGCTGCGAGCGCGACGACCAGGTTGTGGGCCAGGTTGTAGACGACGGCGCCGATCCGCGGTCCGGCGACGTACCCGGCGATCGAGAGGTCGGGCGCCAGGAATGCCGGGACCAACCAGATGAGAGTGCCGCCCTGCGCGAACCAGAGCACGACGCCTGCGGCACCGATTGCGACGGATTCCGCGCGCAGGATCACGGCGACGATACCGGGTGACACCTCGCCTCCTCCGACGTTCAGGCTGGCCGGATGCTAGTCGGTAGACTCCCCCGGTGCCAGAGGATGCCGGCGCAGCGGCCCCAACGGCCTCGCCGCCCGAGCCGACATCCGCGGGGAGGCCGGTCCAGGACTGGCGCGGGCTGCTGGCGATCTACGTGATCGTCGCGCTGGTCGAGTCGGCCGGCGTGAGCCAGGTCTTCGCCTTCCTTCCGCTCCGCCTGGAACAGCTCGGGCTCGCGCCGCGGGACGTAGCCTCGTTCACGGGCATCTTCACCGCCCTGATCTTCGTGGCCGGCGTCTTCCTCGTCCCCTTCTGGGGAGTCTGGGCCGACAAGTTCAGCCGTCGTGCGGTGATCGCTCGCAGCGCGGTCGTCGAAGCGGTCGTCTTCGCGGGCGTCGCGCTGGCCGCGCAGCCGTGGCAGCTTGCCGCCGCCCTGCTGCTCACCGGCCTCCAGCTGGGCAACACCGGGGTGATGCTGGCTGCCCTGCGCGACGTGAGCCCCATCCGACGCGTCGGGACCGTGACCGCCATCTTCGGCGCGGCGGGGCCGATCGGTTTCGCCATCGGTCCTGCAGCAGGAGGCGTGATG
>VBKA01000162.1 GCA_005879815.1 Chloroflexota bacterium | reverse complement strand
ATCCGACGCTCTCTCCCGAGGAGATCGCAGATCTCGTCAAGAACGACCACCCCGCGAGCTTTGGCGAGGCACTCGAGGAGTACCGGCGGTCGATGGCTGCGGCGCGCCGCTTCGTCATCGATCACGACCTAGCGACGATGCCGGCGGACGACACCCTGGTCGTCATCGAGACGCCCTCATACCTGCGCCACCTGATCCCGTTCGCGGCCTATTACGACCCGCCGCGCTTCGACCCCCGGCCAACCGGCACTTACATCGTCACGCCGCCCGCCACGCCGGGGATGATGCGCGAGCACAGCTACGCCTCCATCAGCAACACATCGGTCCACGAGGCGTACCCCGGCCATCACCTGCAGCTGGCAGCCGCCCGAACCAACCCCAGCCTGGTGCGCCTCATCCTGTTCTCGGCCGCGGAGTTCACCGAGGGCTGGGCCTTCTACTGCGAGCGGACCATGAAGGAGCTGGGATTCGACGACACGCCCAAGCATCGGTACATCCAGCACATCGATGCCATCTGGCGGGCGACGCGGATCGTGCTCGATGTCAAGCTGCATCGCGGTGAGATCGACTTCGAGGATGCGATCGAGTACCTCATCGCGCAGACCGGCTTCGAGCGGCCGGCGGCTCTCGCGGAGGTGAAGCGCTACACCTCGACGCCGAGCTACCAGCTCAGCTACCTGTTCGGACGCCACCTGATCGACCGGCTCAAGGCGGACGTGGAGCGCGCCCAGGGTCCGGCCTTCTCGATGAAGTCCTTCCACGACACGCTGATCTACGGCGGCAGCATGCCGGTTTCGTACGCCAAGAGACTCTTCGCAGGCCTCGATTCGTGAGGCCGATGCCGGCCCGCGGACGCCTGTGCCGTCTCGTCGCCCTGTGGGCGGTTCTCGGCTTCGCGCTGGGCGCCTGCGTATTCGGCGGCCCGACGCCGACGCCGCACACCGCCTGCCCCAAGGCCGGTCCGACCGCCGAGCAGGCGACCAGCATCCTCTCGGACGTGTCCGATGCGGTGGTGCAGACCAACAAGGGCAGCTTCACCATCGGGCTGTACGGAGACAAGGCCCCGATCGCGACGGCCAACTTCGTAGCGCTGGCCCGCTGCGGTTTCTACGACGGGATTACGTTCCATCGCGTCATTCCTGGCTTCGTGATCCAGGCCGGTGACCCCCAGACCAAGAAGAACCACGGCATCTTCAACGAGCTGGGGACGGGTGGCCCGGGTTATGGGTTCGCGATCGAGACCCCGGCTCCCGGCCTCAGCTATAACAAGTACGTCGTCGCGATGGCCAATGCTGCACAGCCGGACACGAACGGCAGCCAGTTCTTCGTCGACCTGGTGGACATCAGTGGACAGCTCCCGCCCGATTACACGATCCTCGGCAAGGTCACCGACGGGAGCTCCGTCGTGGACGCCATCGGTCAGGTGCCGACCAACGGAACCCCTGACACCGGGCCGCAGAACGTGCCCCTGGACCCAGTCGTGATCGAGTCGATCACGGTCCGCGCCAAGGCCCAGCCGAGCCAGGGCTGAACGTCATTTCCGATCTCGGAACGGCTGCCCCCAAAGAGGTTTGCGGTGTAAAGGATTCTTAACGCTCGGCCATTGACTCCAAGTGAACAGATGGTCTATCCTGACGGTGCTGTTCGCACAGCGATTCACCACTGGCTGCAAGGTCATGGGTAGGTTTGGGTAAGGGTAGAGCGGGAAACCGCTCGTGAAAGATGCCCTTGCGGTTAGCGAATCCGACAGCAATGGAGGCCCCTCTTCGGAGGGGCCTCCGACTATCTGCGGCGCTGATCCCTGACCGATGCTGACGCCCGCCGACATCCCGGTCGCGCATCATCAGGGCGTGCCCTTCGCGCCGACGCTGACCACTCGTGCGCTCAATCGCGCGCTGCTGGCCCGCCAGCACCTGCTGGCGAGAGCCTCGATTCCCGCCGAGGCCATGGTCGAACACTTGGTGGGAATGCAGGCCCAGGTCCCCACCAACCCATACGTCGCCCTCTGGTCGCGGCTCGAGGGTTTCGAGGCTCGGGAGCTCGAAGCGCTGATCCTCGAACGCCGGGCGGTCCGAACCTCGCTGCTGCGCACAACCCTGCACCTCGTCATCGCCCGCGATGCGCTGGCCATGCGACCGGTCCTGCAGGGTGTTCTGCGGCGCGGATTTGCGTCGGGCAGCCCGTTCCACAGGCAGCTGGTGGGTGTCGATCTCGATGCGCTGATGGCCGCCGGCAAGGCCCTGCTCGACGACGAGGCGCTGACCACCTCCAAGCTTGGCAAGCGGCTCGCGGAGCGCTGGCCGGATCGCGATCCGGTATCCCTCGCCTATGCCGTGCGCTACCTCGTGCCGATGGTGCAGATCCCTCCCCGCGGCCTCTGGCAGAAATCCGGCCAGCCGACCTGGAGGAGCCTCGAGTCCTGGCTGGGTCAGCCCGTCGAGGGCAGCGACGCCCCGGATCGACTGGTCCTGCGCTACCTGGCGGCCTTCGGCCCGGCAAGCGCCAAGGACATCGCCACCTGGTCATGGCTCACCAGGGTCCGCGAGATCATCGACCGCCTGCGACCGGCGCTCCGGGTCTATCGCGATGAGCGAGGTGGCGAGCTGTTCGACGTCGAGGACGGCGCGCTCCCCGATCCGGAGACGCCGGCGCCCGTCCGGTTCCTGCCGGAGTACGACAACATCGCGCTGTCGCATTCGGATCGCGGCCGGATCATCGACCCCCGAACGGTCGGTCGGATCACGGGCTACGTCGGAACCTTCCTGGTCGACGGTCTCATCGCCGGCCAGTGGCGGCTCGACAGGACCAAGGACCAGCACGCCCTGCTGCTCGATCCCTTCGTCCCGCTCACAGACGACCAATCGGCAGACCTGACCGATGAGGGCGGGCACTTGCTCGACTGGGCCGTCGGCGATGCGACCAGCGTCGAGCGCCGCGTGGAGTTCGGCGTCGCCCGCGACCCGAACCGGTCCGCCTACGGCTGACGTCCAGCATGTCGTGACGAGCGGCTCGGTTGCGGAGTTCGGGCAGGCGCGCCAACCCCGGTATGATGGCCGTCCTGCCCGCGCGCCGGTAGCTCAGTGGATAGAGCGTCGGCCTCCGGAGCCGAAGGTCGCAGGTTCGAATCCTGTCCGGCGCGCCAATCCCTGCAGTACTGCCCGGGCGTAAGCGGCGCGTAAGCGGCGGCTGCTGCGGATCGGTCATCATCGGTCCGTGGAATTACTGATCCGTCGTGACCGCTCGGTCCGGGAGGCAGAAGAGGAGGCCCTGAGCGCGGCAGCCGCGCGATCAGCGCAGAGCCGAGGTCGAAGTCGCGCGGAAGAGCTCGACCCCTTCAGAACCGCCTTCGAGCGCGATCGGGATCGGATCATTCACTCGAAGGCCTTCCGGCGCCTCAAGCACAAGACGCAGGTCTTCCTCAACCCCGAGGGCGACCACTACGTCACCCGCCTGACGCACACCCTCCACGTCGCGCAGATCGCCCGCGCGCTGGCCGGGGCCCTCGCGCTCAACGAGCCGCTGGCCGAGGCGATCGCGCTGGGCCACGACGTGGGGCACACGCCATTCGGTCACACCGGCGAGGAGGCGCTCTCCCCCTACTTCCGACCCGACGGCTGGCACCACGCCGCGCAGAGCGTGCGCGTCTACGAGGCGCTCGAGGACCTGAACCTCACCTGGGAGGTGCGCGACGGGATCCGGGCGCATTCCTGGAAGATCGATCCGCCGCCCGCCACCCGGGAGGCCTACTGCGTGCGCTACGCGGATCGCATCGCCTATCTCAGCCACGACGCGCTTGATGCCATGCGGGCGGGCGTCCTCGACGGCCGCTCGTTCCCACAGGCAATCCTCCAGCGCCTGGGTGCGCCCGGTCGGGCTTGGATCGCGGAGATGAGCCTGGCCAAGGGTAAGGTTGCCATGGACCCGGGGACGCTGGCCGTCATGAATGAGCTGCGCGACTTCATGTTCGAGCGCGTCTACATGACGGGCGAGCTCCGACACCAGCAGGAGAGCGCCGTGGGTGTCATCCGCCGGCTCGTCGAACACCACCTGGCCAACCCAGGCGAGATCCCCGACACCTACCGCGAGCACGCGGCGGAGCCGGTCATCCAGGTCGCCGATTACGTCGCGGGTATGACCGATCGCTACGCGCTGGCGGTTCACGAGCGCCTGCTCGAGCCGGGGTGAGTCTCAGGCGAAGATCCGCAATGCGCCGGGACGGACGGTCACCGCGACCGGCGTGGCGCCGATGGAGCGCCCGTCCGCGTGGGCAGGAAGCGTGTGCCGCAGGCCACCCACCATGACGTGACGCGCGCGGAGCGTGCGGACACGCGGCTCACGGACCTGTCGGCCGCGCGCCACGCGCAGGAAATGCCGGAGCACCTGCAGGCGACCCATGCGCACGAAGACCACGACGTCGAGCAGGCCGTCGGCGGGGTCTGCCTCCGGTGCCAGCGCGAAGCCGAATCCATGGAATGGACCGTTGCAGACGGTGACCGCCGGAGAGGCGGTGCGATATCGCGTGCCGTCGACCACCAGCCAGAGCGGCGTCTTCCGGCGCCGTATCGTGCGCCACGCGGCCCTGGCAGCGGGCAGCCAGCCAAGGCGGTCGCCAACCTCGGCGACACCGAAACCAGCCGCGTCCAGCCCGATGCCGGCCGCTTCGAAGAAGGTCGCAGCTTCCGGCGGTGGATCGACGGGTGTGGGCTGCGCTGCGGAGTCGCCCGGGGCGATGTGCCAGGCCGACCCGGCGTCGATCGCCGTCGCTCGCCCACGAACGATGGTGCCCAGCGCCTGCTCGCGATCGGTTGGGATGCCGGCCCCACGCGCGATGTTGTTGAAGGTTCCGAGCGGAACGATGCCCAACGTCGCCGCCGAGCCCAGCAGAGCGGCCGCCGCCGGGCCAACCGTTCCGTCGCCGCCGGCGACCACGACATCACGACCCTCTTCCGCCGCCCCCATGGCCAGCTGCCCCGCGTCGTCGTCCTCCACGAGCTCGCGCAGCTCAACCTCGAGACCGTTTTTCGCCAGGGCCTCGAACAGCTGGGCAGGGCGCCGCGCCTCCTCGGCACGGGACCCGCCGGGCTTTCGTCCAGCCGCTGGATTGACGAGCAACAGGATCGGGCGGCGTCCCTCGTCACGCATGCGGGTCGGGAAGCCTCGCCGCTGGCGACGGGGTGAGCGTTGGCGCCTGGGCGGCCTTTCGATACGTCTGGAAGCGCCCATCACCGCACTCCATCGCGATGAGGTCCGGCTGCGCTGAGCCCGGGCTTGCGGATGCAGAGCCCGGCGGACCATAGATGCTGCGGGTGGTCAGGCCAATGAAGGTGCTCCCCAGCTTCACCGGCGAATGCCCCCCACCACCAGTCTCCGGGCTGGGCGCCGGTGTTCCGGTTGGCGCGTAGAAACGGTCGCCCCACTGCAGGCGATCGGGGCAGCCAATGCGGCTGGACGCGACGTTGATCCCGGCGATGCCGATCAGGACG
This sequence comes from Chloroflexota bacterium, assembly GCA_005879815.1. Lineage (GTDB taxonomy): Bacteria > Chloroflexota > Limnocylindria > QHBO01 > QHBO01 > CF-82. The sequence goes on along the minus strand of VBKA01000162.1, from coordinate 990 downwards.
AAGATGACCGCTCCGAGTGCGATGCAGCCGATGGCGCGCCCATTCACGGGCGCGTGATCTGGAACCGCGTGAATTCACCGCTGGCCGGAGCGCGACTCGCCTCGAGATGCTCGACCCGGGATCCGGGCGGTCCGCGCTGGAGTATTCGCTCGAGCGCCTCGAGTGCCACCGGCTCGCCCTCCGCGACGATCTCCACGGCGTTCTCCTCGTCGCGGTTCATGACCCAGCCAACGAGGCCCAGCGACGAGGCCTGGCGAACAGTCCAGTAGCGAAAGCCCACGCCCTGAACCCGCCCTGAGACCCGGGCCGTCAACCGTTCGCGCGCCGTCACGATCCAGAAGCGATGGGCCAGGCGAGCATGGCGACCTCCAGTGCGAGGCGCGGCGAGGCGTTCTGGGCAAGCCCGGCGTGGATTGCCTCGAGCAGCCCGATGAATGAGACCAGCTGAGACGCGTCCAGGCTGTTGGTCGCGGTGGCGAGGTCCGGGAGCAGCTCGATCGTGGGTGCGCCGTCCGTCCGACCGGCTTTCACCACCATCAGGTCCCGGGCCACCGAGATCCAGGCCTCGACGATCATCGTCGCCGCGAGACGTTGCACCGAGGCGGGCGCACGAGACGGCTCAGGGCCGTCCGGCGCCGGCGCCGGATCGGGTGGGACGTCGGCCACGTCGGGCACCGCGCGACGAGCCGCGTCGTCGAGGAGCTCGCGTGCCGAGACGAATCGCTCCGCCCGCCCTCGTCCCAGCAGGTCCACCAGCTCACGCTGGACGCGTCGACGCCATTCCAGGCGCTCGTGCTGCCTCGAGAATGCGAGTGCGCGGCCCACGAAGCCGTCGGAGATGCGCGCCACCGCATCGGCCTGCTCCTTGGGCAGCAACTCGTGATCCATCAGCCAGGAGCTGAGCACCGCCTTGGGCACGGGTCCAATGCGCAGCGGTTGGCAGCGCGACCGCACCGTATCGAGCAGGCGGTTCGGCTCGTCGGCGACGAG
>VBKA01000161.1 GCA_005879815.1 Chloroflexota bacterium | reverse complement strand
AACCTTGTCGAGTTGCAGCAGGCTTCTCGGTGGCCGGCAGTATACGCAGCGCCCGTGCGAAAGGCGAGTCCTCAGGGGAATCCTTCACCCCCTCTTGACGCACGTATGGCTCGATATCGGCACGCGTCTTGCAACCGAACTGCCGGTCCAGGCGTCAAAGGGGGTGAAGCATGGGAAAGCCGAATCACGCCAAACGTTCACGGCCCAAGCCAATCTCCGCGCGGCGACGCATCCTGATCGCGCGACGCGTGGAGGAGCTTCGTTCGCGACGGCACCTCGAGCGCTGGCGCCGAGCCGTCTGAACCAGATCCGGCATCACCACGACGGCGGCCCATTCCGGCCGCCGTCGCGTCGTTCTTGGGTAGACTCATCCGCGCCGATCTCATCTCGCATCCGGGGGTCCCGCCTGCCGTGGATTTCGCGCTCTCCCCTGAGCACGAGGAGATTCGCCGCACGGTGCGGGACTTCGCCGAGCGGCGGATCGCGCCGGTCGTGGACGAGCTCGAGCGCGAGGGCAAGTTCCCGCACGAGATCATCCGCGAGGCGGCGTCGCTGGGCCTGCTGGGCGTCCCGTCCTATGCGATCACCATCGAGGAGCTCTCCCGGGTCTCGGGCAGCGTCGGCATCATCGTCAGCGCCCACACCAGCCTCGGCTGCAACCCGCTCTACCTGGCCGGTACCCAGGCGCAGAAGGACCAATACCTCCGACCGTTGGCCTCCGGGGAGAAGCTCGGCGCCTACGGCCTCACCGAGCCCGGAGCGGGCAGCGACTCGCGCGGAACCCGCACTCGAGCGCAGCGGGAGGGCGACTGTTGGGTCCTGAACGGGTCCAAGCGCTTCATCACCAATGCGGGGGTGGCCGACACCTACATCATCACCGCCCTCACCGAGCGTGAGGCCGAGTCCGGTCGCATCAGCGCCTTCATCGTTGAGGCTGGAACGCCGGGATTCAGCATCGGCCGCATCGAGGAGAAGATGGGCCTGCACGCCAGCAAGACCGGCGAGCTGCTCTTCGAGGACTGTCGGATCCCGGTCGAGAACCTCCTCGGCGAGGAGGGCAAGGGCGACAAGCTCTTCCTGCGGACCCTCGATGGGGGCCGGATCGGCATAGGGGCCATGGCGCTCGGCCTGGCGCAGGCCGCCTTTGAGGCGGCATCGGCCTATGCCAGGCAGCGCGAGCAGTTCGGCAAACCGATCGCCGCATTCCAGGGGATAGCCTTCATGATCGCCGACATGGCCACGGAGATCGACGCCGCGCGCCTGATGGTCTACCGCGCCGCCTGGCTGAAGGATCGCGGTCGGCCGTACACGACCGAGGCAGCGATGGCCAAGCTCTATGCATCCGAGGTCGCCGCGCGCGTGACCGATGCCGCCATCCAGGTGCACGGTGGCTACGGATACGTCACCGAGTACAAGGTCGAGCGCTACCTGCGCGACGCGAAGCTGACCGAGATCGGCGAGGGGACGAGCCAGATCCAACGCCTGGTGATCGCCCGCAACCTGCTCGGGGTACGCGCCAGCTAGGGAGTACTCACCTCAGCGCCCCGCCGCGCGAAACGCCACGAAGGCGTCGAGCGAGGTGGGATCGGAGAGCGAGCCGCTGCTGGCGGCCTGGTGGGGCGGCGTCCCGTTCAGGATGCGTTTGACGGGGACTTCCAGCTTCTTGCCGGACAGGGTGCGCGGGATGGACGGGACGGCAACGATCTCATCGGGGGCATGGCGCGGTGAGAGGGAGGCACGCAGCTCGGAGGTGATCCGCGAGCGGAGCGCGTCGTCCAGCGCGGTGCCGGGGTGCAATGCGACGAACAGGATCAACCGATCGCCGTCCTCGAGGTGCACGACCAGGGAGTCCGCCACCTCGGGGAAGGCCTCGACGATCGCGTAGAACTCCGCGGTACCGATGCGAACGCCCCCGCGGTTGAGCGTCGCGTCCGAGCGACCGCTGATCACGCAGCTGCCGCGCTCGGTGATCGTGATCCAGTCCCCGTGGCGCCATACGCCGGGGTAGTCTGCGAAGTAGGCGGCGCGATATCGGCTTCCGTCTAGATCGTTCCAGAAGCCGGCCGGCATCGACGGCATGGGGGCTGTGATGACCAGCTCGCCCTGCTGACCAACCACGGGGCGCCCGGCCGGATCGAACGCCTCGACCCGGCAGCCGAGATGCCGGCAGCTGATCTCCCCCTCCCAGACGGGAACGAGCGGGCTGGCGCCCACGAAGGCGGTGCAGACATCGGTGCCGCCGGAGACACTGGCAAGCTGCAGGTCCGACCCAATCGCCTCGTAGACGTAGCGGAACCCTTCAGCGGGCAGCGGGGCGCCAGTCGAGCCGATGCTACGCAGCTTGGACAGGTCGAGCTCGCGACCGGGGGCGATGCCGGCCTTTCGACAGGCCATCAGGAACGGAGCGCTGGTCCCGAAGCAGGTCGTCCCCGTCTCGGAGGCCAGCCGCCACAGGTGCATCAGGTCCGGATGGGCGGGGCTCCCGTCGTACAGCACGATCGTCGAGCTCACCAGCAGGCCGGAGACGAGATAGTTCCACATCATCCAGCCGGTGGTCGTGTACCAGAAGAAGCGGTCGGCCGGTCCGAGGTCGTGGTGCAGCGCGTGGATCTTGAGGTGCTCGAGCAGGATCCCGCCGTGGCCGTGCACGATCGGTTTGGGAAGGCCGGTCGTGCCTGAGCTGAAAAGCACGTAGAGCGGGTGGTCGAAGGGGAGTGGCTCGAAGGCGAGCTCACCGGGTTCAGCCACCAGGTCGTCCCACGCCAGCGCGCCGTGGATCGCGGAGCCATCGGTCAGGTAGGGGAGCACAACGGTGGCCTTGAGGCTGGGCAGAGCCTTCCGGATGGCCGCCACCTCACTCGTCCGATCGAGGTCCTTGCCGCCATAACGGTAGCCGTCGACGGTCAGCAGGACGGCAGGCTCGATCTGGCCGAATCGATCGATCACGCTTCTCGTCCCGAACTCCGGCGCACACGACGACCAGACCGCGCCGATGCTGGCCGTGGCAAGCACCGCGACCGCGGCCTCCGGGATGTTGGGGAGGTAGGCGGCGATCCGATCCCCGCGCCTCACGCCGAGGCGCAGGAGGCCTTGCCTGGCCCGCGCCACCGCGTCGCGCAGGCCCGCGGCCGTGAGCCGCTGCTCGGGACGGGTCTCGGAGCGCGCGATCACCACGATGTCGTCGTTCTCGCGGCCCGCGAGCCGCAGCACGTGCGCTGCCCAGTTGAGCCGCGTGCCAGGGAACCACTTGGCGTCCAGCATGTGTAGAGAGGTCAGCGCGCGCCGCGGAGGAGGATCGAAGTTCACGTCGAAGAACTCACCAACGGAGCTCCAGAAGCCCTCGAGGTCGTCGACCGACCAACGCCACAAGGCGTCATAGTCGTCGAAGGTACGTCCGTGATGGGAGGCCAGCCAGTCGAGGTAGTGGCCCACTCGCGTGCGTTCCCGGGCCTCGGCAGGCGGGCTCCAGAGGACGCGGGGCGGCGCCATGCCCGGCATGATGCCAGACCGATTGTGTGGCGGTATGCTGCCGCGACCATGCCGCAGGGCCGGATCGCAGGCGCTCGCGGCACGGGCTTGCTCGCTGCCAGTGTCGCGCTGTCATTGGCGCTTGCGTCGTCCGCGTTTGCGCTGTTGGGAGTGACCTTGGTGCGCGGCGCGGCTACGCTTCCGGACGAGCCCGGCGCGTTTCGGATCGACGGGCCTTCGTTCGCGGCGCTCGTGGCCGATGTCGACGGAGATGGGCTGTCCGAGCTGGTGCGCATTACGAGCACGGGGATCGATGGCAGCCGCATGGCCGTCGAGATCTGGCGCCAGGCGAAGGATGGCACCTGGTCGATCACCGGACCACCAGCTCCACTGCGTCGAGGGCACAGCCCCGAAGAGGTGATCTCTGGAGCCGTCGATCCGGACAACCTGGCTCCGGCGCTTGCCGACGACAGC
>VBKA01000160.1 GCA_005879815.1 Chloroflexota bacterium | reverse complement strand
GATCTTGCTGAACTCCTCCCCCTCGGTCTCGGCGGTCCCCGTCATGCCGGCCAGCTTGTGGTACATGCGGAAGTAGTTCTGGAAGGTGATCGTCGCGAGCGTCTGTGATTCGCTCTGGATCTTGACGCCTTCCTTGGCCTCGATCGCCTGGTGCAGCCCCTCGCTCCAGCGACGGCCAGGCATCAGGCGGCCGGTGAACTCGTCCACGATCACGACCTCGCCGTCCTTGACGACGTAGTCCCGATCGCGCTTGTAGAGGGCCTCCGCCTTCAGCGCCTGCTCGAGGTGTCGCGCCAGGCTGAAGTCGTTGTCGAACATGTTGTCGACCCCGAGCCAGCGCTCCATCTTGTCGGTGCCGGCCTCCGTGATGGCCACCTGGCGGAACTTCTCGTCGAGGATGTAGTCCTCCACGGGCTGCAGGCGCGGCGCGAGGCGCGCGAACTGGACGTACTTGTCGGCCGATTCCTCGGCGGTGCCCGAAATGATGAGCGGTGTGCGCGCCTCGTCGATGAGGATGTTGTCGACCTCGTCCACCACCGCGAAGAAATGCCCGCGCTGCACCCGTTCGCTCAGGTCGATGACCAGGTTGTCACGCAGGTAGTCGAAACCGAACTCATTGTTGGTGCCGTACGTCACGTCGGCCGCGTACGCCTCCTGGCGGGGAACCGGCCGCAGGTCGCGCAGGCGCTCATCGGAGGCCGGGAAGGTCGGGTCGAACACGTAGGCCGCGTCGTGCTGGATGCTGCCCACGCTCATCCCCAGCCTGTGGAAGACCAGCCCGATCCACTGGGCATCGCGCTTGGCGAGGTAGTCGTTGACAGTGACGACGTGGACGCCGCGGCCGGTCAGGCCGTTGAGGTATGCGGCCAGCGGGGCCACGAACGTCTTCCCCTCGCCGGTCTTCATCTCCGCGATCTGTCCGCGGTGCAGGACCATACCGCCCAGCATCTGGACGTCGTAGTGGCGCTTGCCGAGCGCACGACGCATGGCCTCCCGGACCGCGGCAAAGGCATCGGGCAGCAGCTCGTCGAGGGCGTCGTTGATGAGCTGCAGCTCCCGTTTGCGCTGCTCCTTGCGGCGTTCGGCAAGCCCTGCCGGATCCCTCGCGGTCAGCTCAGAATCGTCATCGGACGCTTCGATCGTCTCGTCTGCGTCGGGGGTATCCCCGTTGCGATGTGCGGTTCGCAGCTCGACAGGGATCAGCAGCTCGCCCACGCTGTCGCGCAGGCGGGCCCGGAGCTCGGCCGTCTTCGCCGTGAGCTCGTCATCGGAAAGCGCCGTGTACGTCGTCTCGAGCGCGTTGATGTCGGCCACCAGGGGCTCCAGCCGCCGGACCTCGCGCTCGTTGGAGTCCACCAGGCGGGAGAGGAACTTCATCATCGGGGTAGGGAGTATAGCCTCCGCTTCGATAGGTTCCGATCAGGCACGCCTTGGTGTGCGAGCTGCCTAGGCGGTCAGGAGCTCCGCCGTCGCGTCCGATGGACGCTGCAGCCCGCACAGCCCCATGGTGATCTCCAGGTCCGCCAGCAATCCGCGCAGGAAGTCGGTCAGTGCCGCCGAGCCCCCGATCCCCAGCCCACAGGCGTATGGACGACCGATGAGTACCGCCTGCGCCCCCAGCGCGATCGCCTTGAGGACGTTGGCTCCGCTGCGCACCCCGCCATCGAAGAGGACGGGCATCCGGCCCGCGACCATCTCGGCCACCTCCGGAAGCGCGTCGAGCGACCGATGGCGCCATCCACCTGGCGACCACCGTGGTTCGAGACCAAGGACTCGCCGACGGCGACCGGTGACGCTCCGGAGACAGCTCGAGGCTCATTCGGCACCGTTCAGGTGCTCTGCCTAGCCTTCGACGGGCACCGGATAGGCCGGGTCTGCCGGCTCGTCCTCCGCGTGCGCGTCCCAGAAGGTCATCTCCTCGACGAGCTGGACCTCGGAGCTGAAGAGCGCGCCCACGCTCTCGCCGCGATGGATGCGACGAATCGCCTCGCCGAAGAGCGGCGCCACCGAGAGCACCGTGATTCGCGAGCCATCGGCCGTCGTCGGAAGCGGGATAGTGTCGGTGACGACCACCTCGGTGATCGGGGATTCCATGATCCGCTCGAGGGCCGGTCCGGAGAACACGCCGTGAGTGGCCAGGGAGTAGATCTCGCGCGCGCCATTCGCGACCAGCGCGGTGACCGCCTCCAGGAGTGAGCCGGCGGTGTCGATCTCATCGTCGATGATCACCGCGTTCTTGCCGTCCACCTCGCCGATGATGTTCATCAGCTCCGTCTTGTCCTCGTTGCCGACCCGGCGTTTCTCGACGATGGCCAGCGGGGCGCCGAGGATCTCGGCGAAGTTGCGTGCCTTCTTGGCAAACCCGAGCTCACTGACAACCACCATGTCATCCAGATCCTTGGCGAGGATGTAGCGGGACAAGATGTTGATGGCGGTCAGCTCGTCGACCGGGATCGAGAAGAAGCCCTGGATCTGGCCCTGGTGCAGGTCCATGGTCAGCACCCGGTCGGCGCCGGCGACCGTCAGCATGTCGGCGATCAGCCGAGCGGTGATCGGGACCCGCGGCTGGTCCTTTTTGTCCGACCGCCCGTAGCTGTAGAACGGCATGACCGCGGTGATGCGCCCAGCCGAAGCCCGCTTGAAGGCGTCGATCATGATCAGCAGCTCCATGATCGACTGGTTCACAGGGCGGCAGGTGGGCTGCACCAGGAACACGTCCTGCTCGCGAACGTTCTCCAGCACCCTGACGAAGATGTTCTCGTTGGCGAACTGGAAGACCTCGACGTCGCCCATGCGCGTTTTCAGGTAGCGGCAGATGTCCTCCGCCAGGGGTCGGTTCGCGTTTCCGGCGTAGATGCTGAACTCGTCGGCGTACACGTGGCTCTCCTGGGGCCGATCTCGCGCGAGTGATTCTACCGGCTCGCGCGCCACGTTCACCCCGCGACCGGCGGCGTCTCGGTGACCTCCCCCTCCGCATCCTCCGGTGGGCGGTCGTCGACGAAGACGGCGATCGACACGATGCGGTCGTCCTCGGTGGGCTTCATGACCGTCACGCCGCGGCTCGCGCGTCGGTAGCGGTTCACGCTGCTGACCTCGGTCCGCAGGATCGTGCCCTCCTGGGTGATGAGCATCATCTCTTCGTCGTCGCGGCCGACGATCCGGATGGCAGCGACGTCGCCGGTCTCCGTGTTGAGCGAGTTGGCGATGACGCCGCCGGTGGCGCGGTGCTTGACCGGGAACTCGCTAAGCGGCGTGCGCTTGCCATACCCCTGCTCGGTCACCACCAGGAGCTCCTGGGCGGGATCGACGACCTCCATGCCGATCACCTCGTCCCCCGGCCGGAGGCGGATGCCGGTGACGCCCATCGTGTCGCGCCCCATCGGCCGCACCTCGTTCTCATGGAAGCGGGCAGCCTGTCCCTTGCGGGTGGCCAGGATGATGTCGCTCTGTCCATCGGTGACACCCACCCAGCGCAGCTCGTCGCCGCCGATGAGGTTGATGGCGATCAGCCCGTTGGCGCGGATCTTCGCGTACTCGACGAGCGACGTCTTCTTGATCTTCCCGCCCCGCGTCGCCATCACCATGTAGTGATCCGGCTCGAATCGCGGCAGGCTGACGATGGCGCTCACGTATTCGCCTGACTCGACCTGCACGCCGGGCAGGTTGATGATCGGCAGCCCTTTCGCCTGACGGCTTGCCTCGGGCAGGGTGTGGACCTTGGTGATGAACACCCGCCCCCGGTTCGTGAAGAAGAGGATGTTGTCGTGGGTGTTGGCGACCAGGAGGTAGCGCACCGCATCCTCCTCGCGGGTCAGCATGGCGAGCTTGCCCCGGCCGCCGCGTCGCTGGCTGCGGAACGTCCCGATCTGCTGGCGCTTGATGTAGCCGCGCTGCGAGAGGGTGACGACCACGTCCT
>VBKA01000159.1 GCA_005879815.1 Chloroflexota bacterium | reverse complement strand
GTTTGACCGAACAGGGTCCGGCGCTCGGCGTTGGGAAGGACCTTCGCCAGCGCATCGACGCCGTGGTGCATCCAGTCCTCGCTGTCGCTGCCGTCCATGACCAGCGCGGGTGTCTCAACCGAATCCCAGCGCAGCAACGGCTCGGGGCGCCCATCCATCATGTCCCCCATGATCTGGCCGTCGTAGGCGATGGTGTGCGCAATTCCCTCCAGGGGAGCAAAGGAGGGCTGCCCGCGCATCCCCTTCACCTGGTCGGCTGGCATGCGCATGGCCTCGATCATGAAGTACTCGACTGCGCTGCCTGGGTCGGTCGACGCGGCGCGAGCGCGGAGCTGGGGCACGTAGTCTTCGGGGAGCGACGGTCGCGCGTCGTCGACGATGAACGGCGGTTCGTACAGCGCCATCTTGGTGATGGGCAGGCCCGCCGCCGCGGCGTGGAGCGCCAGCACCGCGCCCGAGCTGGTGCCCAGCACGAACGCTCGGCCGCCCGTCGCGTCGATTACAGCGGCCAGGTCCTCCACCTCACGCTCGACGGCATAAGGCTGCACATCGGTGCTCTCCCCTCGGCCCCGCCGGTCGTAGGCGACGATCGAGAAGCGCGAGCCGATCAGGTCCGCCAGCTGGGCCGCTGAAGGGTTGATCGCCCGGTGGCTCATCGCTCCGTCGACCATCAAGATGGTTGGTCCATCGCCATACCGATTGAACGCGATCCGCGTGCCATCCGCAGAAGTCGCGATCTCTGTCTTTGTTGTGGTTTCTGTCCTTGTCTCCATGCGTCGTTCTCCTCGCCCGGGATCCTTGGAGTCCACCTGACTCTACGCCCGTCAGGAAGCTTCTTCCCGTCAGTCCATTTCAGTTCTTCGTCTCCTCGTCTGAGACGACTGCACGACTATCTGAAATGGGTTGATGCACGCGGCATGGGATGTAGCGCGGGGGTGATGACCAGCGCTGACGCTCCCTCGGGGCGCTAGCATCGCGCCCGATGACATTGCGACGAGCGGCGATCCTGGCATGGCCACTGACGGGCCTGATCCTCGCGGTGGTCGCCACGACGGCCGTGCTCGTCTTCCTGAACCGCGCGAGCATCCGCAACATCGATGAGGCCAACCTGATCGAGATCGTGCTGCCCATCGGCTTTGCGTTCGTCGGAGGGCTGGTCGCCTCGCGACTCCCCACGAACCCGCTCGGATGGGTCTTCCTAGCTATCTCGCTCTGCAACGCCATTCCCGGCGCCACCATCCAGTACACCCGCTACGCCAATCTGACCCAGCCCGGAGCGCCCTTCTCGCCCTGGATTCCCTGGATCGGCAACCTGACCGACAGCCTCGTCTACCCGGCCGGCCTGGCTACCTTGGCGCTGCTGCTCATTCCGAACGGGCGATTCCTTTCGGACCGCTGGCGCCTTGTCGCGTGGGCTGGAGCCCTTCTCACGGCCGCCCTGCTGGTCACCACGATGCTCGATCCGGAGCTCCTCTCGAGTCAGGGGCCAGTCAGCATCGCAAACCCTACCGGCGTCGCCGCCATGAAGTCGATCAGCGAGGGGCCCGTGGGGTACGGCCTCTTCCTGGGTGGACTGGCCATCCTGGCTCTGGCGGGCGCCTCAGTCGTCGTCCGGCTCCGTCTGTCGACCGGAGACGAGCGGCTCCAGCTGCGCTGGGTGGCATACGCGGTCGCCTTCTCGGTCCTGAGCAACGTCATCCTCACCCTGATCGCTCTCTTCTTACTGCCGGCCAGCGCTGGGATCGTGGTCACGATCGCGACGATCATTGGTTTCGGGATTGCCATGCCGGCCTCGTTCGCGGTCGCGATGCTGCGCTATCGGCTCTATGACCTCGACCTGCTGCTGAACAGGACCGTCGTGTACGGCGCGGTCGCGGTGGTGTTGCTGGTGATCTTTGGAATCGCGGACGTCGTGGCCCAGCGAGGGGTGGAATCGGTCTTTCACCAACGCTCGGAGCTGGTCACCGCTGGCCTCGGATTGGGGGCCGGGATTGCATTTGGACCGATGCGGCGCAGGATTCGACCCCTCGTCGACAGATTCCTGCCAGCCCGCGCTCGCCTGACGTTGCTCTTCGCCGACATCGTGGGTTCGACACAGGCGATCGTGGACCTGGGTGACGAACGATGGCGTGACCTCCTGGACCGATTCCGCGCCACCGTCCGCCAGGAGCTCTCCCGGCACCGCGGGCGCGAAGTGAACACGGCCGGAGATGCGTTCTTCGCCGCCTTCGATCGCCCTGTGGCCGCCGTCCGCTGCGCAGCGGCGATCCGGGATTCGGTGCGGGGGTTGGGGCTGCAGGTGCGAACGGGCCTGCACATCGGGGACGTGGAGATGCGCGGGGAGCAGGTCAGCGGACTCGCGGTGCACGCCGCGGCACGGGTGATGGGCGAGGCCGGCGACGATCAGATCCTCGTTTCGAGCGACCTGGCTGACGTGCTCTCCGACGGCGTCCCGTTGACCGATGCCGGGCGCCATGCCCTCAAGGGCGTGCCCGGGGAGTGGCACCTCTTCGCCGTCCAGTAGCAGCCTGCCATCCCCCGCCGCCCATCGACGCGTGCTCACCTCATGAGCCCTGTGACCGAGGTGGAGGCGTTCCTCGGTCCATGGGTTAGGCGCGACTGACCTGGCGACCGAGGAACGCCGTTGCTCGGTCGTAAGGCTCACGTCATGAGCGCAGCACGTGGAGCGCGCAGCACGTGGAGGGCGGGCCGCGCGTGATGCGCTCAGCGCCAATCGACCGCGACGACCTCCATCGGCTCGGACAGGCCCTTGAGCATCACGCTGCGAGCACCGGACGTCGAGACCTGGCTGTCCGCGACGGTCGCAGCGCTGGCCAGGATCTCGCCACCAAGAGCCATGGCGGCGATCCGGGCGGCCTCATGGACGCCCTTGCCGGTGAACTGCGCCCCCGTCTGCGTCGCGTCCGAGGCGTGCAGGCCAATCCGGATCTGTGGCGCGAACCCGTTCTTGGCCCGATGCTCGGCCAGCCGGCGCTGGATGGCGACGGCCGCGGTGAGGGCCTGCTCCGGCGAATCGAAGCCCACGAAGAACCCGTCGCCCGTGGAGGAGACCTCCTCGCCCAGGTGCGAGGCGAACAGCTCGCGGAGGGTGGCGTCGTGCCAGCGCAGGAGCGTCTCCCAGGCCTCATCGCCCAGGACCTCGACGAGATTGGTGGAGCCCACGATGTCGGTGAACATGAAGGTCTTGAGCACGCGACGGGAAGGACCGGCCTTGCCGCGCAGCTGCCAGGGCAGGAGGTCCTCCACCTCCTCGACAACGATCGCCGATGTGGGACAGGCGGTCGCTGCGGCGAGGAGGAGCTCGTCCTCGATCGTCTCAGGACCCACCACCTCAGCCTTGCCGTACTCGCCGGCCAGCCAGTCGAAGGCGCTGGGCGCCAGGGTGATGCAGTTCCCGGCACCGATGCACTTGTGTCGGTCGACCCGCGCTCTGAGCACGCAGCCTGCCACTCAGGCGCCGATGCCGCGGAAGGCGAACGACGTCGCCTGCGCCCGGCTGGACGCGCCGATGCTGGCGAGCAGGCGCGCCAGGCGCTGTGCGACAGCTCCCTCGTCGAGCGCCAGCTCGTTCGCCATCTCGCCGTTGGTGCTGCCCTGGGTCAGCAGGTGCAGGAGGCGGCGGTCCACGTCGTCCAGCGGCGGGGCGGCGGTCTCCGCCTGCCCGGTCTCCGCGCCGGACGGCGCCATCGGCTCATCGATCGGACCCGCAAGCTCGGCGAGCTGTCTCCCGACCGGCCCGCGAAGCCACTTGACGCGCAGCTCGTCGTCGACGGTCCCCTGGACGATGCGAGAGAGCAGCAGCAGGAGGTAGCCGCGGACCATGGCCTGCGTCTCGGGCGGCCCACCGGCGAAGATCGCCCGGCTGGCGGGAATCAGGAACTCCAGGTCCAGGTCCTCCCGATCTGCTGCCTGGACGTAGCCGACGACCTGTCCGCCGAACCCGGCTGCCTTTTCGACTTCCCCGCGCGTCATCGCCACCGTTGCGAGTGCCGCGGCACCTTGCGCGCCCCACGGCGGGTGGCCGGGGAACGTGGTGTTGAGCTGCATCGCCTCGTTGGCGGTGCGTTCGGCGAGGTCCAGGAGCTCGGCGTCATTGGAGGCCGCGCCCAGCGTCGCCGCGCTCAGGGCGAGCCGGGCAAGCGCCTCGCAGCGCGCCGCCGGCCGGCCAAGCTCCGTCGCCATCTTCACCGCACGCTCGAGGTGGTCGCGCATCCCAGCCCCATCTCCGTGGGCGGCACGCATTAGACCGCGCCACGTCTCCAAATGCCGCGCCCTCAGCGGGGTGGGTGAGGCGGCCAGGGTTGCGGCCGCGCGACTGAGCCACTGCTCGGCCTCCGCAAGGTTGCCCATGTCAAGCTCGGCAAGGGCTACGCCGCCCGCCGCCAGGAATTCCACCGATCGGTCACCCTGCACCTTCGCCATTCGATGCGCCTCGACCCCTCGCGCGATCATCAGGTCCGGGACCACCTTGGCTCGTGCGTACAGGTGGACGCCGTACAGGAGCTGGAGCTCCGAGCGGGCGCGCTCGCTCTCCGTCACGAGGTTGGACATGCGGTTGGTGACCCGCCGAATCTCCTCGAGGTGGCGCGCCGAGGAGCTGATGTGAATGAGCGGCGCGTAGTTGACGTAGGCCATGGCGATCACCGTCGACATCACCCCGGTCCGATCGCCGATCCGCTCGAACAGGCTCAGCGCGCGCTCCAGGAGTTGGCGGATCTCGCGAGCTGTTGGACCGACCTCGGTGGAGTCCAGCACGACCTCCACGGCTTCGCCCGCCGTGACCCTGCCCAGGAGCTCGAAAATCCGGCCGGAATGCGCCTGTTGCCCGAACCACAGGCGCAGGCTGCTGAGCATGATCGTGCCGACTTCGCGCGACGCCGCCGCCAGCGCCCAGTCGTTCCCCAGCCGCTCGGCAAGCTGGGCCGCGTCTCGGTACGCCTGCTCGGCGCCAGGCAGGTCGGATTCGATGGCCGCCGCGCCAAAGGACTCGCCCAGCGGTGAGCGGAGGAGCGCCTGGCCGAGCTCCAGGTCGGCGCGCAGCTCGGTCCCCTCGTCGCCCCGCGCCGCCGCGCGGTCGCGGACCCGGCGCGCAAGGTCAGCCGCGGCGTCCTCGTCGTGGGAAAGCCGCAGCGCCGCCGCGCGGCGCAGCTGGACGTCCAGTTCCAGCGTGGGATCGCCCAGCGCCTCGGCCAGCGCGGAAAGCTCCGCGAGACCCTCGAGCCGCTCGGAGATGTTGCGCAGGACGGAGTAGGCATCGTCGCGCGCGCAGAGCAGTTCGCGGCGATCCTGTGAGGCGGTCACGATTGGCAGCGCCTGCTCGATGATGCGGAGCGCCTCTTCCGGGGCATTGGCCTGCAGTGCGGCCTTGGCTGCATCGATCGACAGGCGAGCCGCTCGCTCCGTGTCACCCGCCGCCAGAGCGTGCCGCGCGATGAGCGGCAGTGCGGCTGGAGAAGGGTCGCCTCCTTCGAGAAGCAGATCGACCACTGACCGATGCACCCCCCGCCGTCGTGCCTGGCTCAGCTCAGCCATGGCGAACTCGCGCACCTGCTCGTGCGTGAAGGTGTAATCGGCCGATGCGCCTTCCGGCTGCGGGAGCAGCAGGCCGGCATCGACGGCCGGCTGGAGAGCGTCCGCCAGGGAGCCGGGCGCGGGCTCCTGCTGGTCGAGGCGCGACCGCACCGCCGACAGGTCCCGCAGGCTGAAGCTGCGGCCGAGCACCGCGGCGTCGGCCAGGACCGAGCGGGTCTCGGCGGGCAGACGGGC
>VBKA01000155.1 GCA_005879815.1 Chloroflexota bacterium | reverse complement strand
CCAGCGCGCTGCGCTGCAGGCCAAGGGTGATGCGCTCGAACGCCACCTGCTGGCCCTGACCGCGACTCCCATCCCGCGCACGCTGGCCCTCACCTTCTACGGCGACCTCTCGATCTCCACCATCCGCCAGATGCCACCGGGCCGCCGGCCGGTACGGACCGAGATCCGCGATCGCGGGGCCCTTCCTCGCATCGAGGATTTCATCGCGGCCGAAGCCGCGGAGGGCCGCCAGAGCTTCGTGGTGGTGCCCCTCGTCGCGGAGAGCGAGGCGATGAGCGCGGCATCCGCGGAGGCGGAGGCCTCGCGGTTCGGCGCGGCGCTGCCGCAGCTGCGGGTGGGGCTGGTGCACGGCCAGCAGAAGGCCGACTTGCGCGACACCACCATGGCGCGGTTCGCGGCCGGTGAGCTCGACGTGCTGGTGGCCACGACGGTGGTCGAGGTCGGCATCGACGTGCCGAACGCATCGGTCATGCTCATCGAGGACGCCGAGCGCTTCGGGCTCGCGCAGCTGCATCAGCTGCGCGGTCGAGTGGGACGCGGGCCGCATCGGTCCTTCTGCATCCTGCTCAGCGACGCCGCCGAATCGCTGGCCCGTCGTCGGCTCGACGTGGTCAAGGGTTCGACGGACGGGTTCGCGATCGCGGAGCAGGACCTCGTCTTGCGCGGTGCGGGAAACCTGCTCGGCACGCGGCAGAGCGGCCTCCCTCCGCTCCGCGTGGCGTCGCTCTTCGATCCCCGGCATCTCGAGCTCGCGGAGCGGGCACGCGAGCTGGCCCAGCGCCTGGTGGCCGCCGATCCGCTCCTGGCGGGACGTCCCGAGCTGATCCGGCTGCGCGACGACTTCGCCCCGCGCGACGAGGAGGGCGATGCCGCCTGATTCGCGAGCAGGGACGCCCTAACCGATGCGCGTGATCGCCGGCACCGCGCGGGGAGTGATGCTGGCGGCGCCGCGCGACCGCCACACACGGCCGATCAGCGACCGAGTCAAGGAGACCCTCTTCGGCATCCTCGGTGCGAAGGTGCCCGGCGCTCGCGTGCTGGACCTCTACGCCGGCAGCGGGGCGATTGGGATCGAGGCGCTGTCGCGAGGCGCGGAGCGGGCAACCTTCGTGGAGCGCGGCGCACCGGCTCTCACCGCCCTGCGCGCGAACCTGGCGCGCACACACCTAGCAGATCGAGCGGCGGTGAACACGGGCGAGGTCCTGCCGTTCCTGGACCGGGACGGTGGCCGCGGCCATGACCTCGCCATCCTCGATCCGCCCTACGACGAGCGTGCTATCCTCGCGCCGCTTCAGCGCCTGGCCGCGCAGATGGAGCTGGGAGGCACGGTGGTGGTCAAGCACTTCTGGCGGACGCCGGTGCCCGAACCGCCGGGGCTCGTGCAGGTGCGGGTCCGACGATTTGGCGAGACGACGCTCACGTTCCTGACCCGCATGGTGCCTGACACCAGCGAGCGGTTGCCGTGAACCGCATCGCGGTCTTCCCCGGCTCGTTCGACCCCATCACCAACGCGCATCTCGATGTCGTCCGCCGCGCGGCGGGCCTCTTCGATCGGCTCGTCATTGGCGTCCTGAGCAACCCCTCCAAGCAACCCCTTTTCTCGGCAGCCGAGCGGGTGGCGCTCATCCAGGCCTGTGTCGCCGATCTCGGCAGCTCGGTGGCGGTCGAGGCGTTCGAGGGCCTGACCGTCGAGTTCGCTCGCCGGCAGCGGGCCGGGTTCGTGGTCCGTGGCCTCCGGGCCGTGAGCGACTTCGAGTTCGAGCTGCAGCTGGCGCACACCAACCGACGCCTTGCCCCCGAGGTCGACACCGTCTTCCTGATGACCGCGCTCGAGCACGGCTACATCTCCTCGTCGCTGAGCAAGGAGGTGGCGAAGTTCGGTGGGGACATCTCGGCCATGGTGCCCGAGCCGGTCGCAGACGCCCTCGAAGCCAGGACGCGCACCGTCTAGCCGCCGATCGACCCGACGGCAGGCCCTGGTGCCGAGCGACGGGAAGCAGGTCCCGCGTGATGCCGGGGCTATAATCCGCGCAGCCCGAACGGGCCTCTCACCCGAGAAACGTCGGAGGGCGTGGTTACGGACATCCTCTTCCTCGTCGAGCGCCTCGAGTCCCTCGTGGGGTCCGCCAAGAAGGTTCCCCTCACCAACAACGTGGTGCTCGACCAGGCGGCCGCACTGGAGCTGATCGACCAGCTGCGCGTGGCCGTCCCCGATGAGGTGCGCCAAGCGAAGCGCATCACCGAGGACGCGGGGCGCATCACGGAGCGTGCGCGAGACGAGGCGGACCAGGTCGTGGCTCGCGCCCAGGAGCAGGCCGCCCAGTTGCTCGAGGAGCGCGAGCTCGTGAAGCTCGCGCAGCAGCGCGCCACCGAGATCATCGATCAGGCCAGCAGCGAAGCCGCCGAGGTCCGACGCGGGGCCGACGAGTACGCGGCTGGCGTGCTCATTCGACTCGAGGGCGAATGCATCAAAGCGCTCACCAGCATCAAGCGGGGCATCGACATGCTCGACGAGCGGCATCGGACCCCGAAGGCGGGGACCGGTCGGCCCGCGGAGCCGGTCGAGATCGGGCAGGAGCAGGCCGAAGCCACAGCTCGGCCGTGATCGCGGTCAACGTCGCCGGGCTGCTTCATGACGGTCCCGGAGCTACTCGCGAGGTGCGGCTCCGCGACCACTATGCAGCCCTGGGTCCGGATCTTGAGGTGGCTGGACCGATGGACGGGTTGCTGCGTCTCCAACGGACGAACCGCGGGATCCTGGTGCGCGGCAGCGTGACGGCCCCGTTGCGGCGCACCTGTGCGCGCTGCCTGGAGCCGTACGTGGAAGACGTGGCGGTCACCATCGAGGAGGAGTTCCTGCCCACGCTCGATCCGGAGACCGGCATCCCGGTGGCGATCGACGACGAGGACCAGGCCCTCCGCATCGATGACCACCACGAGATCGACTTTGCCCCTCTCCTGCACGACGAGCTGAGCCTCACCGAGCCGATGCATCCGCTGTGCCGCCCGGACTGCCCCGGGCTGTGCGCGGTGTGCGGGGCTCCATTGGCAAACGGCCTGCATCTCCACGAGGCCGATGAACCCGATCCGCGACTGGCGCCCCTGGCCCGGCTCCTGGAGCAGCCCAAAGACTGACGTTCGCCTGTGTCGAATGGCGCCCGCTATACTGCGGCCCTTCCCAGTTGTGATTGCACAGGAGTTGTTCGCGTGGGCGTCCCCAAGCGAAAGGTTTCCAAGGCCCGCCAGGGCGAGCGCCGCGCGCACCTGGCCATCGGCGCGCCGCCGTTGGTCGAGTGTGATCATTGCCACGAGCTGAAGCGCGCCCATCACGTCTGTCCGACGTGCGGCTACTACGACGGCCGGGAGGCGGTCCCGATCAAGGTGGCCTCGCCGGCAGAGGGGCAGCGCTGACCGACTCGAAGCCCCTCGGCGGGTAGCGGAGGTGCGCATCGCGGTCGACGCGATGGGCGGTGACTTCGCACCGCGCGAGGTGGTGCGCGGTGCCATCGACTACGCCGCAACTCGTGGCGACCAGGTGATCCTGGTCGGTGCCGGAGAGCAGATCGAGCGCGAGATCGAGGAGTACGGCAAGGGCCATCCTCCTCGTGTCTCGGTGGTCGACGCACCCGAGGTGATCGGGATGGGAGACCATCCAGCAGCTGCTCTGCGGACCAAGAAACGGGCGTCTGTCGTGGTCGCCACCGAGCTGGTCCGCGACGACGGCGCCGACGCCGTTGTCTCCGCCGGATCGACCGGCGCGACGCTAGCTGCCGCGATCTTCCGCCTTGGCCGCATCGACGGGATCGACCGCCCCGCGCTGGGAGCCCATCTCGTCACGCCCGAGGGGCCGATCATGCTGCTCGACGTCGGCGCCATCGTCGACTGCGATGAGGACAACCTCGTCCAGTTCGGGGTGATGGGCTCGATCTACGCCGAGCACGTGCTGCGCGGGTTGCTGAACATCGGCGAGGAGGTCGACAAGGGGGATCGACTGGCCCAGGAAGCGAACCATCGGCTCCGGCATTCCGGGCTCAACTTCGTCGGCAACGTGGAGGGCAACGAGCTGATCGCCCATCGTGCCGACGTGGTGGTGTGCGACGGCTTCGTGGGAAACGTGATCCTCAAGTTCTTCGAGGGGCTGACGACCTACATCTTCCGGTCGGTCCGGCAGGATTTGAACCAGGGGCTCGTCGCGCCGCTGGCCTTGCTCGCGTTGCGACCGGGCTTCGAGCGGATCCGTCGTCGGTTCGACTACGAACGCTTTGGGGGAACGCCGCTGCTTGGGGTTCGCGGGGTGAGCATCGTGACCCACGGTCGCGCGAAGGCGCGCATGCTCCAATTCGCGATGGAGGCTGCCTCCGACGCGGCTGCCGCCCGGATCCCAGAGCTGATCGCGGAGTGGACACGGACGCATCCCGCCACCAGCGGCCTGCGCGGTGAGCTGAGGGCGAGGATCGCACACCGGCTCGGCCGTGGCGAACGAGACTGAGCCAATGGCGT
>VBKA01000154.1 GCA_005879815.1 Chloroflexota bacterium | reverse complement strand
CGCCAGCCATCCCGAAGGTCTCCGAGGACCGACGCCGACGCGATCCGCACGGTGGTGGTGAGGCGCATCGTGCCGGTCAAGCCGGCGGATGCGAAGAAGGTCAGCGAGTCGATCGCGATCGCCAACCCGGGGCTTCCCGCTGCGACGATGAGAGCCCCGATGGCGGGACCCGCGATCGAGAGGACGCTGCTCGAGAGCCCGAGGAGCGCATTGGCCTCCTGGAGCCGCGCGTCACTCGCCGCCTCCTTGATGAGCCCGGTTGTCGCGGGCCGGGAGAAGGCGGCGGCCAGCCCGAACATGGTCTGCAGGAGCGCGACGTTCCAGACGGTGGCGGTGCCGGAGAAGAGCAGGATCGCCGTGACGGCCTGCGCGGCCCCCTTGACGAGGTCGCTGCTAACCAGGATCCGCTGGCGGGGAATGCGGTCCGCGAAGACCCCGCCGAGCAGCAGCAGGATGACGAGCGGAATCTCGCGGGCGAGCAGCACGATTCCGAGATCGGTGGCACCGCCGAACTCGAGTACCGCAAACGCGAGGGCCACAGTGGCCATACCCGTGCCAAGGGTGGATACGGTGACGGCCGCCAGGTAGCGGGCAAAGTTCCGCTCGCGAAGCACGTCGAAGGAGCCGGGCAGTCGCACGGTTCGAGTCTAGGTGGGCAAGGAGGACACAGGACCGACGTACGGATGCTGTGCCTGTGCGTCTCGCGCTAAAAGATTGCGCGGACGGGCGAGCTCAGGCGGTCTTGCCGACCCCCAGGGCGGAGAACACGACTACGGCGGCCACCAGGATGACCGCCATCACCGCCATGAGGATGGCGATGTTGCGCAGGTCGCGGCGCACGTAGTGGTACTCCTCGATGGCCCGTTCCGAGAGTCGAGACGAACCGGCCACGATCACGCGCGGGTTGACGCGGGAGCCGCGTTGCGACGCGGGAACGCTCGTCCGGCTGACTGCCCCGGGCGGGCTGCTGGATGCCGCCCCGCCGGCACTCGTCGAGGTTGCCGCCTGCGCCGATGCCGCCTGCGATGGGCTCTGCTGCGCGGGCTGGCGCTGGGTGGCGGCGCGCTGGCCCGCCCTGCGACGCTGTCGAGCCGAGCGGCTGGCGGCCTTGCCTCGTCGGGCCATGACTCCCTCAGGTGCGTGTTCCGCGTTGCATGCATGACCGCTCGGGAGGCGGTCGCGGGGCGGTAGTATACCGGCCGATTTCATCGCGAGCCTGATCGGCGGGTGCCCCCGGTGACCGAGCTGAACCGCCTACTCTCCGACAACCTGGCGATCATCATGGGCGCCACCGCGGCGATCCTCGTGATCCTCCTGATCGCCGTGCTGGTGCAGTCGCGCCGACTGGGGCGCGCCACGCGGGCCTATGGCGCACTGGTGCGGGGCGCCGAGGGCGGCGGGAGTCTGCAGCAGGTGCTCGACCAGCACATCGGTCAGGTCAGGCAGGTCTCGTCGCGCCTAGACGACATGCACACCATGACCGAGTACCTCGAGCAGCGGACACGGGGGAGCCTTCAGCACATCGGCCTGGTTCGCTTCAACCCCTTCGAGGACACCGGCTCCGACCAGAGCTTTGCGATCGCGCTCCTCGACGACCGGCGTGACGGGATCGTGATCAGCAGCCTCCACGGGCGAGCCAACACCCGGGTCTTCGCCAAGCCGGTCGAGAACGGCACCTCGCGGCATACCCTGTCCAGCGAGGAGGCGGATGCGATTCGCATCGCCGTCGAGGGAACGACGCCGGTCCCGACCGCGCGCTGAACGCTTCATAGACCGATGGACTCTGCCCAGCGGCGGCTTGCCGAGCGGCGCCTGGTAGGTGCCGTGCGGCGGCTCCACCGCCGCGAGCCATTGCGGCCCGGGCTGCGGACCGATGCCGTGCTCCGCGAGCTGCGCGCCGATCCGGGGGAGCGTCTTCCAGCAGGTCACCGAGGGGGTGGATCGTTGCAACAGGCGAGCGACGCCGACCTGCTGGCGATCGTGGATGCGCTCGTCGCGTCAGGCAAGCTTCTGCGGCGCGGACATCGGGTTCGGCTCGCAGAGCACGAGCCGATCATCCTGGACTCCGAGATGCGGGCGCGCGTCGACCGTCTGCTTGCGGGCCTGCGCGACGCGGGTGCCGAGCCGCCGCGAGTCGAGGGGGTCGCTGCCCGCCTCGGCATCCCACCGGGTGTCGTTGCACAGCTCCGCGTCGCCGGCCAGTTGGTGACCGTGGGCGAGGGGATCGACTATCCGCGCGACGTGCTGAACGGTCTCCTCTCGCGCATGGCGGAAATCGCGACCCGTGGTCCGCTTACGATCACTCGCGTCAGAGACGTCTTGCGGACGAGCCGCCGGCACGCCGAGGCGCTCCTTGCCTACCGCCGCGCCCGGCGCCCAAACGCGACAGGGTAGGTGTCCGATAAGTCGGCGATAACGACGGGATGAATCCCCTCTCGTCTACCATCGAGCTCGTGCCAGCGGTCGTCCCGTCGCCGGACCAGCTCCCGATCTTCGAGGAGCTCACCGCTCCGCCGCCCCGCCCGGTCCGCACGCACCTCCGGCTCCAACCGCCGCTCCTTGCGGATCTGACCCCCCGCCAACGCAAAGCGGTGACGCACGGAGATGGCCCGCTCCTCATCGTCGCCGGAGCCGGGACCGGCAAGACCACGGTCCTCACCCGGCGCATCGCGTGGCTCATCGCCGAGAAGCGGGCCCGGCCCTCGGAGATCCTGGCGCTGACCTTCACCGAAAAGGCGGCCGCGGAGATGCAGGAGCGTGTCGATCGCCTGGTGCCCTACGGCTACACGGACAGCGTGATCAGCACCTTCCACGCTTTCGGCGATCGTCTGCTGCGCGATCACGCACTGGAGGCGGGGCTCTCGGATCGGTCCACCGTGCTGTCGCGCGCCGAGCAGGTGATCTTCCTGCGAGAGCATCTCTTCGAGCTCCCCCTGGACCGATACCGCCCGCTCGGCGACCCCACGCGCTTCCTGGGCGCAGTGGTCACGCTTTTCAGCCGCGCTCGTGACGAAGACGTCACACCCGCAGCCTACGAGTCCGCAGTCGAGGAGCTGACGGAGCGGGCTGCCGCATCCGACGACCCGGCGCTGGTCGACGAAGCCGCGCTCCAGGCGGAGCTGGCCGCCGCGTATGCCGCGTACGAGCGGCTCATGCGCACATCGGACCGCATCGATTTTGGCGACCAGGTCGGCCTGGCGCTGCGCCTGCTGCGGGAGCACCCTGCGATCCTTGCCGAGGAGGGCGCGAAGTATCGGTATATCCTGGTCGACGAGTTCCAGGACACCAACCACGCCCAGTTCGAGCTGGTCAAGGTGCTGGCAGGTGGTCCGTCCGCGAACGTCGCGGTGGTCGGTGACGACGACCAGAGCATCTACCGCTTTCGTGGTGCGGCCCTCTCGAACATCCTCGGCTTTCGCGCCGCGTACACACGAGCCGCGAGCGTGGTGCTCACGGAGAACTTCCGGAGCCGCCAGACGATCCTCGACGCCGCGCACCGGCTGATCGAGCACAACGATCCCGACCGCCTCGAGGCGCGGGAGGGGATCGACAAGCGACTCAGGGCTCGAGCCAGCTTCCGCCGGTCCGAGCCGATGACCGGTGCCATCGAGCTGTTGAGCTTCGCAACCGGTTCAGACGAGGCCGATGCCATCGCCGAGCGAATCGCGAGCTCCATCCGCAACGGCCGCCGCGCGGGCGACCATGCCGTGCTGGTGCGCGGCAACCGGGACGCGGACGCGTTCCTTCGCGCGCTGAACATGCAGCACGTCCCGTGGCGATTCAGCGGCACGGCGGGCCTCTACCAGCAGCCGGAAGTGCGCGTCCTGGTCAGCTTCCTGCGGGCCCTGGCCGACGCGAGCGACTCGGTGAGCTGCTACGACCTCGCCACCTCGGAGATCTTCGGGTTGGCGGCGGCGGACGTGACCCGCGCGCTGAACGCCGCGTCGCGGCGGCGCATGAGCCTCGAGGCGGCGCTGCGGGAGGCGGCGGCGCACCCGGAAACCGCCCCCTTCCCGCGCCGAGCGCTAGAAGTCGTGCAGCGGCTCCTAGATAGCATCGACCGCCATCGGTCAATGAGCAGCGAGCGGACCACCGGCGAGCTGCTCTACCACTTCATGACCGCCAGCGGCTGGCTGGGGCGACTCACGAGGGAGGCGGACGAGACCGGCGATGAGCGGATCCAGAACGTCGCCCGCTTCTTCGAGATCGTCCGGCGCCAATCCGCGCTCCTGCGCGACGACCGGCTGCCATTCCTCGTCGAGCAGCTCGACACGCTGATCGACGCAGGTGACGACCCATCCACGGCCGAGGCCGATGTCGATGCCGGAGATGCCGTCCACGTGCTCACCTATCACCGAGCCAAGGGCCTCGAGTTTCAGGCGGTCTTCATGGTGGGCCTCGTCGAGGATCGATTCCCCTCGCGGGATCGTCGTGACGCCCTTCCGCTGCCGGTGAGCCTGGCGCGCGACGCGACCGCGGGCGCCGACCATCACCTTGCGGAGGAGCGCCGCCTCTTCTACGTCGGGATGACTAGGGCGGCGGAGGAGCTGGTCCTCACCTGGGCGATCGACTATGGCGGTGGCCGGGCTCGGCGCCTCAGCCAGTTCGTCCACGAGGCGCTCGACCTGGCGCCGGCCACGCCACCAGCCACCCTGCGTCCGAGCGCCGTCGAACGGCTGGCGCGCAACGAGCGGCCCACCTCGCCGGCCAAGATCGGGACCCCGCCGGCCGCTCGAGCGCTCGGGGATCGCCAGCTTTCGCTGAGCTTTGGCCAGATCCACGACTACCTGGAGTGCCCCGCTCGCTACCGGTACGCACACCTGATCAGGATCCCGACGCCGGCCAGCCACCAGATGGCGTATGGGCGCGCACTCCACGCTGCGGTGCAGGCCTTCCATCGACACCAGATGCGCAAGGAGCCGATGTCCCTGGACGACCTCCACGCCGAGCTCGATGCGAACTGGGAGTCTGTCGGCTTTCTCACTCGCGAGCACGACGAAGCGCGGAAGCGAGCTGCGCGCGATGCACTTGCCCGCTTCTGGCACGAGCAACAGACCGATCCAGCGCGTCCGACCGCGGTGGAACAGGAATTCGCGGTGGTACTGGGGCGCGACCGCATCCGCGGACGCTACGACCGCGTCGACGTGGACCCGGACGGCCGCGTGTCGATCACCGACTACAAATCGAGTGATGTGCGCGATCCGGGCACCGCCTCCCGTCGGGCGCGCGAGTCGCTCCAGCTCGGCATCTACGCGCTCGCGTGGGAGCGGCAGCACGGGAAGGCCCCGGATGAGCTGTCGCTGCATTTCCTCGAGTCCGGGCTCGTCGGTCGCAGCGATGCCAGTGATCGTCGCCTCGAACGGGCCCAGGCCAAGGTCGTTGCCGTCGCCGACGGGATTCGCGCCGGTCAATTCCAGGCGACGCCCGCTGCAAATCGCTGTGGCTTCTGTCCGTTCCGCGAGATCTGCCCCGACGCCGTACGGTGATCCGGTGACCGGCCGGCACCGCACGATCGTCGCGGCACTGGTCCTGCTGGCCGTCCTGACGGCCCTGCTGCTGGTCTCGTTCGCCACGAACGCCTGTCCCACGCAGACCCCTGGACATCCCTGCCAGCAGGCCGCCATGAATCGCACGATCGTGATAGGGCTCTCGGGGCTGGCGGTTGCGCTGACCATCACGCCGTTCGCGTTCCTCGCCGAATTCGTGGTGCGCCGACGCATCGCGTATCGCGGCGGTTGGGGTCGCGCCATCCGGCGAGGCGTGCTGTGCGGCGCGATCGTCGGGGCGCTGGCCGCGCTGCGTGTCGGGGGCGCGCTGACCGTGCCGGTCGCCATCTTCGTCGTGCTGCTTGCCGCGCTGGTCGAGTGGTTCGCGACGCGCAGGTTCGACGCGCCTTGATCGACGCGGGCAGCCAGGCCTTGAGTGCCGACATCTTCGCGGGTCGGCCAGGCGATGCGGACCTGCTGGCCGCGATCTACGACCTCGAACACGACGCGGTCAGCGAGGACCTCGGCTTCTACCGGCGGCTCGTTCGACGCGCGCGCGGCACGCTGCTCGACCTGGGATGCGGTTCGGGCCGGCTCTTCCGCCCCTTCCTCGAGGGTGGGGCCAGCGCGGTCAGGGGCATCGATGGCTCTCCCGCGCTCCTCCGCCGAGCCGAACTCCGGATCGCTGGCGACCAGACCCTCGCGGAAGCGGCGGCGGCCGGGCGCTTGACCGTCGAGCTCGGAGATGTTCGGCGCCCGCCGAAGGGGCGATGGCGCTGGATGATGGGAGTCGGCGTGCTGCCGCACCTCGACGGACCGGAGGCGGCGCTGCGGATGCTTGCGGCCGCAGCCGGGCGGTTGGCGCCGGATGGACGGCTGGTGCTCGACGACATCGGTCCTGGCGGAATGCCGGTGCGTGACCTGCCGCTGTCATTGGATTGGGAGCGCGAGATGGACGGCCGATCGGTCGTCCGCCGCTCCCAGCTGACGCGCCGCGAGAGCCCTGACGGCCTGCGCGTCGACTACCTGACGATGACCGATGCGGTACGACCCGATGGTACGATAGCGCGGCTTCCGGCCAGGTTCCGGCTCTGGTATCCCTCTCAATCGGTGCTGGAGGGCCTCCTC
>VBKA01000168.1 GCA_005879815.1 Chloroflexota bacterium | reverse complement strand
CGCGACCCCCTCGATACTGCCTCCTGACGCGGCTGGTGTGGGGAGGTAGCGTTGCACGTACAGCGCGCTGCCCTGGCCGGCGGCGATGAAGCCTTGCGGGCTGGGGACATCGACCTGCAGCCAGTAGGTCCCGTCGGCGCCCTGGTCGGGGGGCTCCTCGGCGTAGGCCAGGGAGCCCCCGGGGAGCACGCCGATGCGATTCGCACTGGTGCTCGCATAGCCGTAGACGGGCAGATCGTTGTTGAGCCGGATCCAGCCGTTGAAAGGTGGCGGCCTCTCCGGCTGCGGCGACGGCATCGGCCGAGACTCCACGGTGAGCGTTGCCGGCGTGGGTGCTGCTGTCGACGTCGGTGCATGGCCTGATGCAGACGCGGTGCTCCGCGGCGATCCGCTGGCCGATGCCGTGTTGGAGTCCCCAGCCAGCCCTCTTCCGGCGACGATCAGCGCGCCGCTCAGCAGGGCGAGGGCGGCGAGGCCAACCACCAGGCGGTCGCCCATCGCGCTGCCGCCGCGACGGCCCTCGGTCGTCTCGACGGGAATGTCGTCTCGGTCGCGCATCCCGGCCGAATACTACGACCCGCGATACGCTCAGCCCTAGAGGCCGGACTTGGCGCCCGCGCTATGGTTGGGGCATGGCGATGCGAACCATCCAGCTCTTCTCGATTCCCGTCAGCGATCAGAATCGGGCCAAGGCGTTCTACGTGGACATTCTTGGCTGGGAGCTGGTGCGCGACGATCCCATGGGTCCAGATCAGCGATGGGTACAGGTCAAACCGCGTGACAGCCAGACCTCGGTCACCCTCGTCACCCGGTTCGAGTCCATGACGCCGGGCTCCATGCGGGGAGTGGTGATCGAGACCGACGATCTCGAGGCCGACCACGCTGCTCTGCAGGCGCGCGGCGTGCGCATCGACTCCGCCATTGAGGAGGCGCCCTGGGGACGCTGGGTCACCTTTGACGACCCTGATGGCAATGGCTTCGTCCTGCAGGCCTCCAGCGCGCGACGCGAGATGGCCTCGACGACCGCCGCGCGCGAAGGCGATCGCGACCTGCAGGACGCGTTCGACTGACCGGCTATCCGCTCAGCAGCGGCGCAGCGTAGCGCTTGATCGCCTGGAGGTCCGGTATCAGGACGTAGCCCCGCACCTGCTCGATCCGGACCTGGTAGAAGGTCGGGGGCTGGAGGACCTGCGCCGTGACCTTCGCGTTCCGCGAGCGGCGGGCAATCTCTGCCACGGTCGGGATCTTGTCCTTGGGAATATCGGTCTTCAGGCTGTGCAGCGAGCCGAGAAGTGCAGGCAGGTCGATCTTGGCCTTGGGGTCGTTGAACCGGGCCAGGAGGGCGCGCAGGACCTGCTGCTGACGGGCGGCGCGCGAGAAGTCGTCGGTCGTGTGGCGGCTGCGGCTGTACAGCTGGGCCGTTTTTCCGTTGAGGTGCTGCGTACCCGCCTTGATGTGCAGGCCGACCGTCGCGTCGTCGATCGCCTCGGGAACGGTCAGGTCGATGCCGCCAAAGGCGTCCACGATCTTCGCGAAGTCCTCCATGTTCACCAGGATCACGTAGTCGATCTTGGCCCCCAGCAGCCCTTCGAAGGTGTCATGCATCCCGTCGAGCCCCTTCTGGGAGTAGAGACCATTGATCTTCTGGCGCCAGACGGACCCGTCAGGAAGTGGGACGTCGACCGTGTCGCGCGGGACGGAGATCATGTTCAGCCGGTTGTGAGCGGCATTGATGCTCAGCACGATCATCGAATCGGTGAGCGGTGTCTCATGGCGCAGCGCGCGGGCCGCGTTCTGATCGGTCCCCAGCAGGAGGAAGGTCACCCTGCGACTGAGGAGGGCCTGGTCGAGCGGGATCGGCGTGGGGCTCGGAGTTGGCGTGGGTGCCAGGGCGACCGGCTTCCCGTTCAGCAGGAAGAGGGCGACCACCACCGCGGCGAGCACCGCGACCGCGACGATGAGCACGCGTCTCATGACAAGGGCCATTGTGCGTCGCTGCGAGGTGCGCTGCTGCGTGCGCTTACGCCTGCAGGGCAGCGACCAGAGCGGTTCCGATGGCGACGGCGGCGATCCCGATCCGTTGCGTCCACCCCAGTCGCTCGCCGAACACCAGCACCGCGCCGATCACCGCGACGACGGCGAACTGCGAGGCGAGGACCGCGGTGACGGCGACGTCCGACCGCGAGCCGAGACCGATGCAGGCGAACCCGACCACCTCCGCGATCCCGGCGAGGACCACGAACGGCGCCGCAGGTCGGGTCAGGACCAGGCGACGGCGGACGGCGAGAGGCATGGCCACCAGCACCGTTCCGGTCACGCGCGGGGCAAGGACAGCCCACCCGATTGGGAGTGAACGGCCGATCTGTGCGGTGGCATACAGGCTTGCGCCGAACAGGACAGCCGCGACCAAGGCGAGCAGGGCCGCGAGCCGCGCGTCGCTGGCGGTGAAGCGCGGTGCCTGCGCATGGGCATCGGTGTCCGTGGCCGCCGTGGCGGTCAGCGCGCCACCAACAACCACCAGGCCGAGTGCGCTGAGCAGCATGGGAGAGATCGAGCTGCCAGTCGCCAGGGACAACAGTGCGGCCACGGCTCCTTCCATCGACACAAGGGGAGCCACGACGGAAACGGGGCCAATCCGAAGGGCGCGATAGGTGAGGACCAGGCCGGCCACGTTGCCAAGGCCGGCGATCGCCAGCCAGGGCAGCGCCGTTGCCGAGACCCCATTCCGGTCCGCGACGGCCGCCGCCACCGCCAGCGGCAGTCCCACCGCCGTGACCCAGCCCACCGTCGAGGCGGCACCGATGAGGCGGCTCGCCCGCGTGGAGGCGAGCGTCGACGCCGCCCACGCGGTGGCTGCGCCGAGCCCGGCGACGACCGCGAGCATCAGGCCAGGAGATCGTCCGCGGGCTTCACCACGTGGCGCAGGATCGCGAATTCGTCGCGATACGTACCGGCCGCCAGGACGGCGGCCCGGGCCAGCTGCTGAATCCTGAGCAATAGCTCGAGCGCGGCGCGACCAGCATCGCCGGCCATGGAGCGCAGCTCGACGAGGTCGACCTCGAGCGCGCCAAGCTCGGCGCGCAACCGGCCAAGGTAGCGCGCCTCTGCCGCGTCGCCACCAGGCATGGCGAATAGAACCACCACATCGTCGCGGCGGACCGCCTCGATCAGGCCATGCCGGAACTCGCTCGGGGTGGCTGCGGTTGCCGGGCGGACCACCTTCTCGTGCCAGAGGAGACTAGCCGCCGCGGCAATCCCCTCCGCCGCGCCGAATCCAAGCATCCAGGGATGCCGGGCGCCCGCGAGGCGCCGGCCGGGACCGCTCGCTTCGCCCCAGGCCGCTATGACGCCGACGAGGCCATCCCGCAGCTCGCTGATTTCGGCCTCGTCGCAGCGCAGTGATCCGGCGACGCCCAGCAGCGCAGCCAGGCTCGCCATCGCGGATTTCGTGGCGGCCCCCGCTTCCCGGCCGCTCGCCAACGGCACGCTGAGCGTGGCGGACGACGCCAGCGCGGAGTCCGGATCCGCGGTGAGAGCCAGGACCGATGCGCCCGTCCTGCGGGCCAGGCGCGCCGCCGACAATGTCTCCGGGCTCGAGCCCGATTGCGAGATGGCGACCACCGCATCGGTGGAGTTGAACTGCAAACCGTCCAGGTTGCCGAGTGCGGCCTCGGTCGACTGCCGGACGAGCACCTCGACGCCCCCAGGCGATGCTCGCCGCCAGATGGGTGCCGCGATGCGGCTCACCGCGAGCGACGCGCCTGTGCCGAGGAGGATGAT
>VBKA01000152.1 GCA_005879815.1 Chloroflexota bacterium | reverse complement strand
TCGTCCGTGCAGAACCCCATGACTCGCTCGACGCCTGCGCGGTTGTACCAGCTCCGATCGAAGAGGACCATCTCCCCGGCTGCGGGCAGCTCGCCGGCGTAGCGCTGGAAGTACCACTGCGTCTTCTCGCGCTCGGTGGGCGCTGCGAGCGCCACCACGCGGCAGACGCGCGGATTGAGGCTCTGGGTGATGGTCTTGATCACTCCGCCCTTGCCGGCGGCGTCGCGCCCTTCGAAGACGACCACCACCCGCAGGCCCTGCTGGCGGATCCACTCCTGGAGCTTGACGAGCTCGACCTGCAGGTGCGCAAGCTCTTGCAGGTACCTCTTGTTGCGAAGGCGACCCGGTTTGGGCGCGCCATCGCCGCCGGAGACATCGGTCGCATGCAGCTTCATTTCCGTCGTGTCGTCCCCCGCGCGTCCCTTCTTCGCCACCGTAACCTCCGCCAGCTCGAGGACCACCGAAACCGTACCACCGCGCGTGCATGGAACCATCACCTGAGATCGGGCGCGCCGCGACGTATGCTGGGCTGAGCCATGGCCATGCAGGCTGCCCAACCGAGCGCGGTTCAGGCGACAGACAGCGGTGCCACGCAGGTTCGCTGGGTTTCGGCGACGACCGTGGAAGAGCACGGCTGGGCCGATGTCGAGAGCCTGCTGGCGCGACCGGAAGGCTTCGTGTGGATCGACGTGGTGGAGTGCGACGAGCCTGGCGCACAACGCATGGGCGACCTCTTCGGCTTCCACGGGCTGGCGCTGCGCGACGTGCTCGATCGGAGCCATCTGCCAAAGATCCACGCCTATGCGGATCACCTGTTCCTGATCCTGCATGCCCCGGAGGCGGCCGAGGCCGGACACGTGCACCTGGTGGAGCTCGACCAGTTCATCGGTCGCAACTACCTCATCACAACCCACGGCCCGCTCAGCGTCGGCGTATCGGTCGAAACGGCGACCCGGGAGACCAGCTACGTGCTGGGCAAGATCGCCGGCGGTCGGCTGCAGGCGGAGACGCCGTTCGAACTGTCGTACGCCATCGTTGCGGCCATCGCGCATCGCCAGGGAGGCTACCTGTCCACGCTCGCCTCGAAGGTGGCCGCGCTCGAGACGGCCGTGAGGGCCGGTGACGAACGGGATCCCGAGAAACTCCTCGAATCGATGTTCCTGCTCCGCCACGAGCTCCTGACGCTGCGGACCATGGCCGCCCAGAGCCGCGAGGTCTACGAGCGGATGTCGGCGCTCACCCGGATGATCCCGCCAGAGGCGCCGCCGTTGATCGCCGACCTGGTCAATCGCTTCGAACGCGTCACCCATGCGGCCGATGGCGAGAAGGATTTCATGCAGGGCGTCATCGACTTCTACCAGGCCAGGACCTCGACGCGCATGAACATCGCCATGGAGCGACTGGCGCTGATCGCAGCCGTGGTGCTGCCGGTGACGGCGATCGCGTCGGTCTACGGGATGAACCTGATCGTGGGCCAGCGAACCGATGTCGTGCAGCTGGTGATTGTGCTGGCCTTCATGGGCCTCGTGACAGCCGGCATGCTCGCCTGGACCAGGCGCATGGGCTGGTGGTGACCGAGGCGCGAACAGGTGCGGTCGTAACGCCACCAGAACCGATGCCGCGTGATCCGTCGTTCGTCAAGCCGCGCGCACGTTCGTTGGTCCGAGGACCGACGCCATCGCCGCGCGCATGAGGCCCGCAGGCGAGCCGTAGGCGCGCACGACGTCTGCCGCGAGCAGGGTGAGGATCGCAACCTCGATTCCCTTGGCGACCCACCCCAAGTTGAAGTACGGGCCGACGACGAGGTAGGCACCGATGGTTGCGAGCGTGTAGCCCGCCAGTCCGACGCGTGGCAGCCAGCTGAAGCGCGCGACAAGCGGATGCGGACGAACTGCACCAATGGTGAGTGCGATCGCCAGGATCAGGTAGCCCAATGCGTTCAATGTGAAGAGCGGGCCGCCGAGGGTGAAATGGATGTATGCCGTCGTCAGCGTCAGCTCGACAATGGCAACTGTCATGGCGCCGTCGGCAACGGGCATTCTGGGTGCCTTCATGATGGACATCATCCGACCTCGATTAACTCGCTAGTGTTACATAGCGAGTATCGCCAATCAAGATGCTACTGTCAAGCAGCACGTTAATGATCGTGCCGGGGTCAGAGGCTCGTAGGGTGGTCGCCCGACGCAACCGGTCAGGTGGAGGTCTGGACGCCCTCCGGAGTGGCGACCGCAATGCTGGCGGTCTCTCCGCCGCCAATCGGCATGGCGGCCACGGCACCCGCCGCGACGAACCGCTGCACGAAAGCCAGCGCGATCTGGGCGACCTCCCTCCAGCCACCGTCGATCGTCAGCGCATGGCCGCGGCCCGGGACCTTCTCGATCTCCGTTACGCCGGGGTTGCGCTTCTGCCGATTGAAGGAGGCGTTGGCGATCGCCCACGGCACGGTGTTGTCAAGTTCGCCGTCGAGGATGAGCAACGGACCGCGCTCGGCATTCTTCGTGTCGACCTTGGCCTCCGTCCACGGGTTGATGTTGGCTGCGGCGGCCTGGAACAGGGGCTCGCCGGACGCGGGGACGGCGAAGGTGGCGTACAGGTCCTTCGCCTCATCCTCGCCGACCGCGTTCGCGAACGCATAGCGGAACTGCTCGTACGTGAGCGGGACCGCACGGCCGCGGTTGAGCGGGTTGGTCAGCACCGGGGACGCCGCCCGCAGCGATGAGATCGGGAGAGGCAGCACGCCACGGAACGGTGCCGGGTCGATTGCGACCGATGCCGCAGACCGCCCGCGGCCGGCCAGGATCTGCGTCATCAGGCCGCCGAACGAATGGCCGATGACGGCCGGCTTGCGGTCGAGCCTGCGGATGACGTCCTCGAAGTGGTCGGCGACCTCCTTGATCGACTTGCCGGCGAATACCTCTGGCTTTGTACGTGCCTGATCGACCGTCTCTGGATCGTCCGGCCATCCGGGCGCGAGCGTGGCATAGCCCGCTTCCTGGAAGAGCGTCCCCCATCGGTCCCAGCTGCTGGGGAGCAGCCAGAGTCCGTGGACGAAGACGACCGGGTTGCGGCCTGACGCGTTTGCTTCGCTGATCTGTTGCTCTTCGTGCTCGGTAATCGTGGCCATGAGCCTCTCCTGGGGGCGGCGGGCGTTCTCAGTGCCGGCCCGGTCGCGTCGTCGCCTCAGGTTCGGCCCCCTGGCGAACCTGGATCGACGCAGACCGCTCGCATCGGTGCGGCTGCAGCGGAAGAAGGCCAGTCTAGATCGCGTCCAGTGCAGTGACGATGACCGGGACAGCAGGTCTCGTTGTCAGCCGATGCCTGGCCAGGGTAATCGCAGCGGTAGCATGTGCTGGTGATCGAGCCGGTGCCCGCCGTGATCTGGTCCCAGGAGGCCCGCCAGGAGCTGCCGGTCCGCGCCAGCAAGCGCCGGCTGGTGCTCGACTACTTCGCGGCGCGCTGTTGCGGGCGAAACGTGTCCATCGGCGACCTGCACATCCGCTGGCTCGCTCCAGTCGAGCCGATCGCCGACGAGTTCCTCCCACTCCGCGCGCCCACGGGTGTCGACGCCTTTGTACAACGCGACCTCGTCCCAGTACTGGAGGCAGCCAGAGGACGGATCGCGATGCGGGGCTGGGGACCCTTCCGACGCCCTGTCGTGGAACTCGCAGATGGCGGAATGTGGCTCGATTTCATCGCGGCCTGCCGGACTCGCAGCCCTCTCCGACACTAGGGTTGTTCGCTCAACGCCCACGGCCGCCAGCACCAACGGCTCTTGCATGACGAAGCGTTTCAAGATTCGGCCTAGAGGGCCGTTCTCGCTTGCAGAGGCGGCGATCTTCGGTT
>VBKA01000157.1 GCA_005879815.1 Chloroflexota bacterium | reverse complement strand
GCTGCCGTCCTGCCGCTCATCCTGCTGGCGCTCCTGGTGGGGCGCCTGACGCTGGGTGCGGCTCCCGCGCCGCTCATCGGCTCGGTCGCGCCCGATTTCGCGCTTGCCGACCTCGACGGAAATCCGGTGCGGCTCGCCGATCTGCGCGGTCGCCCGGTGATCGTCAACTTCTGGGCGAGCTACTGCGCCTCCTGCGTCGAGGAATTTCCGCTGCTCAAGACCGCCATGACGGAGCACAGGGCCGATGGGCTGGCGGTGGTGGGCATCGTGTTCCAGGACCGGTCGGAGGCTGCCCGCGCCTTCATGGGGCGCATGCAGGCCACCTGGCCGGCGGCCATGGATGTCACCGGAGAGGTGGCCCAGGCGTACGGGGTCTTCGCGCCGCCCGAGTCGTTCTTCATCGATCGCCAGGGGCGCGTCGCCGGGCGGCAGATCGGCGAGCTGAGCAGAGGCGATCTCGCGCGTCAGCTCGGGCTCATCATCGGCAAGGAGTGAAAAAGGCGCCCATGGAGACTGAGCCGGCTGGCACCCCCGAGCGGCAGGAGATCGTGGTCGACACCATCCACGACCTGCACGTCGATCATCGCGATCCCCAACACCAGGTCGTGGAGCAGAACCTGTGGGTTGCGCTGCTGCCGCTGGCGTTGATCGCCTTCGTGGCGCTCGGCTTCGTGGCCGCGGTGTGGACCATCCTCGTCGCGAAATGACCATCGCCAGCGGCCGTTCGTGACGGCCGCCAACGGCGCCGCCGGGGGCGACGTCGCCATCGAGGTCCGCGGCCTCCGCAAGTCGTACGGCAGCCTCGAGGCGGTGCGTGGCATCGACCTGCGCGTCGAGCGCGGCGAGATCTTCGCGATGCTCGGTCCCAACGGCGCGGGCAAGACCACCACCGTCGAGATCCTGGAGGGCTACCGATCGCGGAGCGCCGGCGAGGTGCGGGTGCTCGGCCACGATCCGGCTCGGCGCGAGCGGGACCTGATGAGCCGGATGGGGATCGTCCTCCAGCAATCGGGCGTGCAGCAGTACCTGACAGTGCGCGAGGTGGTCTCCATGTACGCGGGCTACTACCCACATCCCCGCGACGTGGACGAGGTCATCGCCCTGGTCGGCCTGGCCGATGCCGCCGACCGGCGCATCCTGCAGCTGTCTGGTGGGCAGCATCGCCGCGTGGACGTCGCGCTGGCGCTGGCGGGGGACCCGGAGCTCCTCTTCCTCGATGAGCCGACCACCGGCTTCGACCCATCGGCGCGGCGTCAGGCCTGGGAGACGGTGCGATCGCTGGCGGGACTGGGCAAGACCGTCTTCCTGACGACCCACTTCATGGACGAGGCTCAGACGCTCGCCAACCGGGTGGCGATCATCGCGCGCGGCCAGATCGTGGCCACCGGCAGCCCCAACACCCTGGGAGCGCGCGGTTCGCAGGCGACCATCATTCGCTTCTCGCTGCCCAGCGGAGTCGTGCCTCCCGAGGCACTGGGCATCAAGCCGATGCAGGGCGGGGCCTGGCGGGTCGAGACCGAAGGGCCGACTCGCGTGCTGCACGAGCTGACGGGGTGGGCCGTCGCCGCCGGGGTGGAGCTCGTGGGCCTGGAGGTCTCGCGACCGAGCCTCGAGGACGTCTACCTCGCGCTGACCAGCGAAGAGGCGGAGGAGGGGGCCGCATGAGCGGCATCGCGCTTGCCCTTCGCCAGGTGCGCTACGAGAACCGCGCCTTCTGGCGCAACCCGATCGCCGCCTTCTTCACGTTCTTCTTCCCGCTCATGTTCATGATCATCTTCAACGTCCTGTTCGGCGGAACGAGCGGACTCGGTGGCGGGCTGCGCGTGGCGGACTTCTACACGCCGGGCGTCATCGTCCTGGGCGTGATCACCGCCACCTACACGAACATCGCGATGATGGTCACCGCCGCGCGCGACCTGGGGATCCTCAAGCGCATGCGCGGAACCCCGCTGCCACCCTGGGCCTTCATGGCCGGTCGCATCGTGCATGCCGTGCTGCTGTCCTTTCTGCTGGTCGTCATCGTCGCCGTCTTCGGCTCTGTCTTCTATTCGGTGCGGCTGCCGTGGGACCGGCTCCCGGCCCTCGTGCTGACGCTGGCGATCGGTGCCGGCTCCTTCTGCGCGTTGGGACTGGCCATCGCCGGGCTGGTACCGAACGCCGACTCCGCCCCGGCCATCGTCCAGTTTTCGGTGCTGCCGCTGAACTTCATCAGCAACGTGTTCGTCGACATGCGCGACGCGCCGAGCTGGATCAACACGGTTTCCGAGCTCTTTCCGATCCGCCACTTCGCGGATGCCATGCTCGGCATCTGGAATCCGCTCCCGTCCGGGAACGGTTTTGCCTGGGCGGATCTCGGGGTGATGGCCGCCTGGGGCGTGGCCGGCGTGCTGGTCGCCGTTCGCTACTTCACCTGGGAGCCTCGCGCCTGAGCGATAGCACTCCGTCCTACGCGGGCGTTCGCGCGCCGGCGCTCACGCTGCCCGGCTCGGGAAATCGCCGCTCGACGTAGCCGTCCAGGATCTCGAGGAAGCGCGGCACGATGTCGTCGCCGCGCAGGGTGGTGAGCTTCTCGCCGTCCACGAAGACCGGCGCGACCGGTTCCTCGAAGGTGCCCGGCAGGCTGATCCCGATGTCGGCGTGCTTGCTCTCGCCAGGTCCGTTCACCACGCAGCCCATGACCGCCACGCGCAGCTCCTCGACACCGGGATGGTGCTCACGCCAGAGCGGCATCTGGTCGCGCAGATACCCCTGGATGTCGCTGGCCATCTCCTGGAAGAAGGTGGACGTCGTCCGTCCGCACCCGGGGCAGGCGCTCACCTGGGGAGCGAAGCTGCGCAAGCCCATCGACTGCAGGACCTGCTGCGCCACCTGCACCTCCTCGGTGCGGTCACCGCCCGGAGCCGGGGTGAGGCTGACGCGGATGGTGTCCCCGATGCCGCGCTGCAACAGGATCGCGAGCCCGGCGGTGCTGGAGATGATGCCGCGCGTGCCGAGCCCCGCCTCCGTCAGTCCTAGGTGGAGGGGATAGTCGCAGCGATCGCCCAGGCGGTCATAGACCTCGACCAGGTCCTGCACGCCGCTCACCTTTGCCGAGAGGATGATGGCGTCGTGCGCCTGGCCGGTCTCCTCCGCGAGCTCCGCGGAGCGCAGCGCGGAGGCGACCATGGCCTCGATCATGACCTCGCGGCTTTCCTTCGGTTCGGGCAGGGCCGCGTTGGCATCCATCATGCCGGTCAATAGCTGCTGGTCGAGCGAGCCCCAGTTGACGCCGATGCGCACGGGCTTGCGGTTGGCAAGGGCCACTTCGATGATCTGCTGGAAGTTGGCGTCCTTGTGCCGGCCGCCGACGTTGCCCGGGTTGATCCGATACTTGGCGAGCGCCTCGGCGCAGGCGGGGTACTTGGTGAGCAGCAGATGCCCGTTGTAGTGGAAGTCGCCGATGATCGGCACGTCCACGCCCAGCCGGTCGAGCTTCTCACGGATGACCGGCACCGCCTTCGCCGCCTCGTCGTTGTTGACCGTGATCCGAACCAGCTCCGATCCGGCATGCGCCAGCTGCGCGACCTGCAGGGCGGTGGCGTCAGGGTCGGCGGTGTCGGTGTTGGTCATCGACTGGACGACGATCGGGTGATCGCCTCCGACCGGCACGTCGCCGACGAGCACGGTCGTGGTGCGGTGGCGCGCGGAGCTCGGCATCTCGACAGATGGTATCGACGATCGACCGGGCACGCCACGTG
>VBKA01000156.1:7624-8155 GCA_005879815.1 Chloroflexota bacterium | reverse complement strand
ACGACTTGATCAACTCATGCCAGCCGTTACCAGGGCTGCCGATCTGGAAGTGTGCGACCATCACGTAGACGCCGCCATCGCTGGCGGTTCGGATGGTGCAGCCAGTCCGTGAGCCCTGCGGGAAGCTGACCGCCGCCGACGTCACCTGCCGTGATTTCCAGGTCGATCCGCCGTCGCTGGAGCGCATGACCATGATCGGAATCGGCAGGGAATTGCCTCTCGAGTTGCTTCGGTATGAGGCATTGCAGACATACACGCTGCCGAAGTAGGAGCTGGACGCAGCGTTGTCAGCCCAGATCTGCTCCTTGTCACTGAAGGTCGTCGCCGACTGCCGGCTCACAATCACCGGGCGCATCCAAGCACTCTGGTCACCGGCCGCCGCTGCGGTGACGTCATCGGTCCTCGAAACCGCGACCGCTTCGAAGCCCCGGAAGGCCGTCTCACTCCGGACTGCCGACAGATTCGCTGTCAGATTGGCGTAGTAGAGGCGCGAACAGTTGGCCCACGAAAAATGTACGGATGCATCGGGTA
>VBKA01000156.1:0-7616 GCA_005879815.1 Chloroflexota bacterium | reverse complement strand
GAGCGCCGGATCGCCATCGGAAACCAGGCCAGCCTCGTAGTACCACGGCAGCGTGCCAATCGGACCCACGCTTGGCGTGCACGGCTGTGGACCGAGGCAGTTTCGCGCTGTGAGGCCGGTGTAGGTCGGCTGAGTCCAACTCGCGCCGCTGTTGAAGGAGAAGTAGATGCCCGATACCCCCACGCCTTCGGTGAAGGGACAGGTGGTCGGGTCGCCGGCGTTACAGGCTTCCATGTCGATGTTGTCGTTAGCCCCGGCGGCAAGGATGTTGGGGTGATAGGCGTCAACCGCTAAGGCGGGCTCGTTCTGTTTGTTCTGCGAAAAGGGGCTGGGTGGACTGCCCACATCGATGCGCGTATCGCCCGCGCCAAGCGACAGGGGGGAGAACGCGAATAGGAGCGCGATGGCTCCTACCGCCGCGCTTGAGAGGGAACGCTTGCGCATGGCCATCCTGTGCTCCTCGTTCTGAGACCACGGGCGTTGCCACGCAGCCCGTCCACGTGGCCCCGACGAAACGGCAGCTCCTCGTTGTGGCCAGTGGTGAGGGGAGCAGTCGCCATGCCTAATGTTGGCCGATTCTCCGTGCCAGCCCCAAAAAGGGAGTCTGCGCACCGTTTCACCGGTGCCTTTGCGCACCATCCCGCACGCGGTTGAGCGGATGCAGGCGCACCTCGCCTACGCGTCGGGCGCGGGAGCAGTTACTCCCTGATCGCGATCACCTCGGCGCCGCCAGCGATCGACGGCTCCGTGAAGTGGGACGACCCGGACGAAAGCCGCTGTGCGCTCCCTGCGCCACCAGCTCGGCGACGAAGCGCACAGGATTGAGACGATCCGCGGCATCGGGTACCGCTTCCGCGCCTAGCGCCCACCGCGCCGCTTGTGTCACCCTCGACCGAGCTGCCCGGGATGATGCTTGCCGCCCGAGCGTCGTAGATCTCGGTGCTCAAGCTGTCGGCTTCGTAGAAGGCGCGCGGCAAGGGCTCGTCGGTCATGTGCCAAACGTACCCTCCAGCCGCGACGGCGCCAAGGCGTCCGCCTCCGCCAGCGGCCGCCTTGGCCGGGATGACGCGTCGGCGTGAGCGACGCCAGGTATCGTGTCGCCATGCCCTTTGAGATCACGGACGAGGACAAATTGCTCATATACGCCGCATATGAGCGCGCTCTTACTCGCTGGCGCGCCCGTTCCCAAGAGGTCGAGCGGATGCCCAAGGATGAGTTCCGCCGCGGCTGGTTCAACGCCTATGAGGCGCTTTGAGCCTTGGTCCACGAGGAGACCCACTAACGGGACGAGCTGCGCGTCGAATGGAGCCACTTCCGGCGGACCGTCGCGCTTGACAGGTGCGTTAGGTTACCGATGACTCATGTTACCGGTAACACACGATCGGCCGGCGGCAGGAGAGCCCGTCAACGACCATTCCGTCGCGGAGGCCGTTACCGCTGGGACGGGTGGGGACGGCGTGCGCGAAGCCCTGGTCGAGATGGAAGGCATCAGCAAGGACTTCCCCGGAGTCCATGCCCTCGTCGGCGAGAACGGAGCCGGCAAGTCGACGCTCATGAAGATTCTGGCCGGGGTGTACCACAGAGATGCCGGTCAGATCAGGGTCAAGGGCCAACCGGTCGAGATCGACTCGCCGCGCGCAGCGCAGCGCCTGGGGATCAGCATCATCCATCAGGAGCTGAACCTGATGCCCCACCTGACCGTCGCGCAGAACATCTTCATTGGCCGCGAGCCACGGGCAACGCCGGCATTCGTCCTGGACGAGAACGAGCTGAACGCGCAGGCTGCGGCCCTGTTCGAGACCCTGCACCTTGTGCTCGACCCGAGGATGAAGGTCGGGCGCCTCGCTGTCGCCCAGCAGCAAATGGTGGAGATCGCCAAGGCACTCTCGTTTGATTCCGACGTGCTGATCATGGATGAGCCGACCGCGGCATTGACCGAGACCGAGATCGCGGAGTTGTTCCGCATCATCCGTCGCTTCCGCGACCGCGGGATGGGCGTTATCCACATTTCCCACCGCCTGGAGGAGCTCAAGCAGATCTCCGATCGGGTGACGGTCATGCGCGACGGCCGGTACATCGAGACGGTGCGGACCCAGGATGCGCCCATCGACCGGATCATCAGCATGATGGTCGGTCGAACCATCTTCGAGGAAACGCCCGAGGTCCCTGAGCAGCAACAACCCGATGTCATGCTCGAAGTGCGTGGGCTGAACCGGGGGCGCATGGTGCGGGACGTGAGCTTCCAGATTCGGCGAGGCGAGATCGTCGGTTTCG
This sequence comes from Chloroflexota bacterium, assembly GCA_005879815.1. Classification (GTDB taxonomy): domain Bacteria; phylum Chloroflexota; class Limnocylindria; order QHBO01; family QHBO01; genus CF-82. The sequence goes on along the minus strand of VBKA01000156.1, from coordinate 5,342 downwards.
CCGGACTGGTGGGAGCCGGCCGTACTGAGGTCGCCCGGGCCATCTTCGCCGCCGATCGACCGCAGTCCGGCGAGGTCATGGTGAATGGCAAGCCGGTGCGCATTGCCTCTCCCAGTGACGCCGTGCGGCATGGCATTGGGTACCTCTCAGAGGATCGCAAGCGCTACGGGCTGGCGCTGGGCCTTGATGTGGAGACCAACATCGTGCTCGCCGCATTTCGCCGCTTCGTCGGCTTCCTCGGCGCGGTTCGCGAACGTCGCACCCGCGCGACGGCCTCCGAACAGGTGAAGCACCTGGCAATCAAAACCCCGTCGCTCCACCAGAAGACTCGCAACTTGTCGGGCGGCACCCAACAGAAAGTGGTCGTCGCCAAGTGGCTGACGGCCGACACCGAGATCCTCATCTTCGACGAGCCGACCCGCGGCATCGACGTGGGCGCGAAGAGCGAGATCTACCGGCTGCTGAACGACTTGGCCCATGAGGGGAAGGCCATCGTGATGATCTCCTCAGAGCTGCCGGAGATCCTGCGCATGAGCCACCGCATCATCGTGATGTGCGAAGGTCGCATCACGGGCGAGCTGGCGGCCGCCGATGCCACCCAGGAGAAGATCATGGCGTTCGCCACTCAGCGCGACCAGGCGATTGTGGCCTAGCGTGCAGATGGGTCGCGCCGCTGGAACCGACAGATCTGAGGGCTGGGCGCGGTGAGTCTCTCGCGACGCGTCTCGCGACCCGCCGCGCTGGTCCGCAGCGACGCCATCCAACGCTTCTTGGCGTTCGGCGCACTTATCCTGATCATCGTTTTCTTCTCTATCGCCTCGCCTGAGTTTCGCCAGTTCGACAACGCCATCGGCATCCTGATCGCCACCGCCGTGGTCGGCGTGCTGGCCCTGGGGGAGACGTTCGTGATCATCACTGCCGGCATCGACCTGTCGATCGGGACGGTGATGACCCTCTCGGCAGTGATGACCGGGGTAGTGGTCACGAACCTGGGAATGCCGCTCCCGGTGGGTGTCCTGGCCGGGATCGCGACCGGCGGCGTCATGGGTGTGGGCAACGGATTGCTGGTGGCCCGTCTCAAGCTCCCCCCCTTCATCGCGACTCTGGGCACGCTGAACGTGGCACGTGGACTGGCATTGGTGATCTCGGGCTTGGCGCCGATCTACTTCACGAGCACACCCGAGCACACCGGAGTTCAACAGACTCTTCATGGGCTCCCTGCTCGGCTCCATCATCCCCGGGCTGGACATCCCGAACCTGGTGCTCGTCATGTTCGGGGCCGCCATCGTGGCTGCCCTGGTTCTGGGCAAGACGATCCTGAGCCGATACACCTACGCCCTTGGCAGCAACGAAGAGGCGGCGCGGCTCTCGGGAGTAAATGTCGATGCTTGGAAGGCCGCGGTGTATGCCGTCGGCGGCCTCTTCGCCGGGCTCGGGGGCGTGATGATCGCAGCACGCGTCAACTCGGCTCAGCCCTCGCTCGGCTTCGGGTACGAGCTCGAGGCGATCTCGGCGGTGGTGATCGGCGGTACATCGCTGAGCGGCGGCGAGGGCTCGATTCTGGGCACCGTGATCGGCGCCTTCATCATCAGCACGCTCACCAACGGGCTTCGCATCCTGTCCGTGCCGCAGGAGTGGCAGATCGTGGTGACGGGCGTCGTGGTGATCGTCGCCGTGTATCTCGACATTCTCCGCCGTCGTCAGCAGCAGTAGGAGGAGGAGGAGGAAGGCATTCGGTCGTCCCACACGTCCAGGCCGAGAGCTCGACAGGCGCACGAAGCGGGGGATCGGTCGCAACCCACACACGTAGGGGAAGGAGCAGCATGAGATCGAAGCGGTTCATCACGATCCTGGGCGCCGCTGGGCTGATCCTGGCGGCATGCACCGCGAACACCGGCGGGAATGCATCTGCCAGTGCAGGCGGCAAGTCCTACATCCCGATTGTCTCGAAGGGCTTCCAGCACCAGTTCTGGCAGGCGGTCAAGAAGGGCGCCGAGCAGGAGGCCGCCAAGGAGAACGTGACCGTCAACTTCGAGGGGCCCGCGGCCGAGACGCAGGTCGACCAGCAGATGGACATGCTGCAGGCCGAATACGACAAGCATCCAGCCGCCATCTGCTTCGCGGCCCTCGACAGCAAAGCCGCTGTCCCCCTGCTCCAGAAGTTCAAGGATGCCAAGATCCCGGTGATCGGGTTCGACTCGGGGGTCGACAGTGACATCCCGGTGACCACGGCGGCGACTGACAACATCGCGGCAGCGGGCACCGCCGCTGACAAGCTCGCCGCGGCCATCGGCGGCTCGGGCAAGGTCGGCCTCATCGTCCACGACCAGACCAGCCGGACCGGTATTGACCGCCGCGACGGTTTCCTCAAGGAGATGAAGGCGAAATATCCCAACATCCAAATCATCGGCCCGCAGTACGGCGCTGGTGATCAGCTCAAGTCCGCTGACCTGGCAAAGGCCATGATCCAGGCCAACCCCGACATCAAGGGCTTCTTTGGCTCCAACGAGGGCTCGGCGATCGGCGTGATCAATGCGGTCAAAGAGCTAAACAAGTCCGGCAAGATCGTCGTGGTGGGTTATGACTCCGGTCAGGCCCAGATCGACGCGATCAACAGCGGACTCATGCTCGGCGCCATCACCCAGAACCCAATCGGCATCGGCGAGCAATGCGTGAAGGCCGCTGTGAAGGCGATCAAGGGCGAGTCACAGCCCAAGACGATCGACACCGGATTCTTCTGGTACGACAAGTCGAACATCAACGACCCGCAGATCCAGGCGGTGCTGTACAAGTAGCTGCTCGCCACCAAGGCCGTTGTTGAAAATGGCGAGGGGCTGTCCGAGCACGGCCAGCTCCTCGCTTGCCTCCCCAACACAGACAGGCTCGGCGATTCCATGAGTACCATCAGAGACGTGGCGCGCCGCGCCGGCGTCTCCACCATGACGGTCTCGCGCGTGATCAACAGCTCCGGGTACGCCAGCCGGGAGACGCGCGCCCGTGTCGAGCGAGCCGTCGAGGAGCTCGGATACGTCCCAAATGCCCTCGCACGTCATCTGCGCTCCAAGCGCACGAGGACGGTCGCGCTGGTGCTATCGGATCTGACCAACCCCTTCTTCACCACCATCGCGCGCGGCGTCGAGGACGTCGCCGCCGCGAACGACTTCGCCCTCATGTTCTGCAATACCGATGAGTCGGAAGCCGGGGAGATCGACTACCTGCGCATGCTCATCCAGCGCCAGATCGACGGGGTCCTGCTGGTCCCATCCAGCAGCTCGGGCGCCTCGCTCCGAATGCTCCGTGCGCATCGCGTCCCTGTCGTGGTGCTCGACCGGCGCGTGCAGTCCCCGCGCGTCGACGAGGTTCGCTCCGACTCTGAAGCAGGGGCCTTCCAGCTCGTTCGACACCTGATAGAGCTCGGGCACCGTCGCATTGCGATGTTGAGCGGCGGCCGGAACATCTCTACCTCCGCGGACCGCGTAAGCGGTTACCGGCGGGCACTCACCGAGGCGAGCATCCCGTACGACGAGCGCCTCGTGCGCTACGAGGGCTTCGGGGTGGAAGGCGGGCTGCGCATGGCTCGGGACCTGCTCAGGGTGTCGCCGTGGCCGACGGCCTTCTTTGGGGCGAACAACTTCATTGCGTTTGGTGCCATCCGAGCCCTCCGCGAGGCGGACCTCCGCGTGCCCGACGACATGTCCGTGGTCGCGTTCGATGATCTCCCCGAGGACTGGATCGTGGACCCGTTTCTCACCGTCGTTGAGCAGCGCGCCTATGAGATGGGGAAGCAGGCCGCCGAACTCATGCTTGAACGGCTGGCAGGCGAGGGACGACCGAAACGGCGCTCGATCATCCTGCCCGTCGATTTCGTCGTGAGGCGTTCGACCGGCCCACCACGGGTGGACAAGGCGTTCGGACCGGTCCCGTCACCCGCCATGGCCGAGCCCATTCAGCTTGGCGCCGCTGGCGTCGAATCAGCCCGGCGGTTCTGAGGCAAGAGCGGCGTGTTGAAGTATCGGCTGATCCATCCGGAGGTCCTCGAAGCCCTGGGCGGGGCTGGCCACGGCGCCCAGGTGCTGATCGCAGACGGCAATTACCCGCTGGTGACGCGTTCCCACGCGAATGCGAGGCGGGTCTATCTCAACCTCGCACCCGACCTCTTGCGCGTGACCGATGTGCTTGAGGTGCTCATCGACGCGATCCCAATCGAGGCGGCGCACGTGATGGGCCCGGACAGCGGCGGAGAGCCCGACGTTTTCGCCGACTTTCGCGCGCAGCTGCCGGGCCTCGAGCTGCAGCGGCTCAATCGGTTTGACTTTTACGACATGGCGCGCGGGTCGGATCTGGCCCTGGCGATCGCGACAGGGGAGCGGCGCCTCTACGCGAACATCCTATTGACCATTGGCGTTGTGCCGACAGCGTGACGCGCACCGGAAGGAGAGGGCGATGACCACCATGCAGGAGGCCGCAACCGGCAGCGAGCAGGGAGCCTCGCGATACGTTGGCGGATGGCCCAAGATCGGCATCCGACCGGCCATCGATGGCCGGCGCCGCGGGATCCGCGAATCGCTGGAGGACCAGACCATGGGGATGGCCCGCGCGACGGCGGAGCTGCTCAGCGCGAACCTGCGATACCCCGATGGGCGGCCCGCAGAGTGCGTCATTCCGGCCAGCTGCATCGGCGGGGTCGTTGAGGCGGCGCAGGCCGCGGACCTCTTCAAGCGCGAGGGCGTGGGCGTCTCCATCACCGTCACGCCGTGCTGGTGCTACGGCTCGGAAACGATGGACATGGACCCGCTCAGCCCGAAAGCCGTCTGGGGGTTCAACGGGACGGAGCGGCCGGGCGCGGTCTACCTTGCTGCGGTCCTCGCTGCGCATGCCCAGAAGGGACTTCCCGCGTTCGGGATCTACGGTCACGACGTCCAGGATGCCGGCGACGCGACGGTTCCGCCGGACGTCGCCGAGAAGCTGCTGCGGTTCACTCGTGCTGGCCTGGCGGTGGCCCTCATGCGGGGAAAGTCCTATCTCAGCCTCGGCGGGACCTCCATGGGTATCGCCGGCTCGATCGTCGACCAGAACTTCTTCGAGCGCTACCTGGGGATGCGGATCGAGGCGGTCGACATGAGCGAGATCACGCGCCGCATCGAAGAACGCATTTACGACCCTGCAGAGTTCAAGCGTGCCCTGGCATGGACCCGGGACCGGTGCACCGAGGGCGCCGATCTGAACCCACCGGACGACCAGCGCAGCCGTCAGCAGAAGGACGGCGACTGGGAGACGGTCGTGAAGATGACGCTCATCGCCCGGGACCTGATGGTCGGCAACCATCGCCTGAGCGACGCGGG
>VBKA01000153.1 GCA_005879815.1 Chloroflexota bacterium | reverse complement strand
GCCGGCTCGATCCGAGAAGCGAAGGGCGAGACGAAGCGCTTCCCCTCGTACGCCGCGCAGTGGCAGATGATGCGCACCGCCCGCGAGATGGGCACCAAGACGCACGATCTGTGGGGCGTCGCCCCCGAGGGTGCCGGCCCAAAGCACCGGTGGTACGGCTATAGCCTCTTCAAGAAGGGCTTCGACGGCCGCTTCGTCTCCTGGGCCGGCTCCTGGGACCTCGTCATCGACGGGCTCTTGTATCGTCTTCGCGACGCCACTATGGCTGTCCGTCGCATGAGCCGCCGCTGAGTCCAATGCGCGCGGGACAAGCACCGCCGGAGGAAGACCGATGGGGGCGTCGCAGGCCCAATATTCAGCGGAGCTCGAAAAAGAGGCCCGCGCCAAAAAGAAAGGGCTTCTGAGTCGACTGCTGGTGGCGGTGCGGCACGATCTGGGCGAGTGATTCGCCGATCTGGCTGGGGCGTGCCGTTGGGCAGGGCAGGGTGCGGCGCGGGGTCCGACCCTCAAAGTGCTGAAGTCTGATTTCGGACATGCGGGAACCCTTTGTTAGGCTGCGGGCGGGCGACCCGCAGCGCGTTGCAACGCCGCGCAAGGGTTGTCCGCCCGCAGCCACACAGGTCCCATGCCCGGAACCTGAGTTCCTGCGTGTAAGATTTCCGCTCCATGGACCTCGCACGCCTGCGTGCGGCTCCTGCCGCTGTCGTGCAGCGCATCACGCGCACCCCGGAGGCCGGGCCCGAATCGCACTCCATCGAGGACGTCGTCGCTGAGGCACGTCTTCATCGGCCGAGCCTCAACGTCGGCCTGATCGAGCGTGCCCACGAGCTTGCCGCAGCCGCGCACGAAGGACAGCTGCGGGCCTCGGGCGAGCCGTACATCACTCATCCGCTGCAGGTCGCCTTCTACCTGGCGGAGCTGCAGATGGACGCCGAAACGCTCGCTGCCGCGCTCCTCCACGACGTCCCCGAGGACACCGATATGGCCCTCGTCGACATCGAGAAGCGGTTCGGTCGCGAGGTGACTCGCCTGGTCGACGGCGTCACCAAGCTGAGCAAGTTCGGGTCGGCGCGAACCATGGAGGAGCAGCAGGCGGAGAACATCCGGAAGATGTTCATGGCCATGGCCGAGGACGTCCGCGTCGTGGTCATCAAGCTGGCAGATCGGCTCCACAACATGCGCACCCTCGAATACCTGTCGCCCGACAAGCAGGTGCGCATCGCTCGCCAATCGATGGAGATCTACGCCCCGCTCGCGCACAGGCTCGGGATGTGGCAGATCAAGTGGGAGCTCGAGGACCTGTCCTTCAAGGTCCTGGAGCCCCAGATCTACCGGAAGCTGGCCGGGATGCTCGCCGACCGCCGCAAGGAGCGCGAGTCGTTCATCAACAAGTCCATCGGCATCCTGCGCAAGGAGCTTGCCAAGGTGGGGATCGAGGCCGAGATCTCCGGCCGCCCCAAGCACCTGTACTCGATCTACAAAAAGATGGAGCGGAAGGGCGCCGAGTTCAACGAGATCTATGACCTGCACGCCATCCGGCTGCTCGTCCGCGACGTCAAGGACTGCTACGCCGCGCTGGGCGTGGTCCACTCGCTGTGGCGGCCGGTCCCCGGCCAGTTCGACGACTACATCGCCATGCCCAAGGCGAACATGTACCAGAGCCTGCACACGGCGGTCATCGGTCCGGATGCCAAGCCGCTCGAGGTCCAGATCCGCACCCACCACATGCACGAGGTCTCCGAGGCGGGCATCGCCGCGCACTGGCGCTACAAGGAAGGCTCACGTGGCGACCGCCGCTACGACGAGAAGCTAGCGTGGGTGCGCCAGCTGATCGAGTGGCAGCGCGAGGTAGCGGACGCCACCGAGTTCGTGGAGGGTCTCAAGCTGGACCTGTTCCAGGACCAGGTCTTCGTCTTCACGCCCAAGGGCGACGTCAAGGACCTGCCCGCCGGCGCCGGCCCGCTCGACTTCGCCTACCGGATCCACACCGATGTGGGCCACCGAACAATCGGCGCCAAGGTCAACAACCGCCTGATGCCGCTCGACTACCGGCTGCGCAACGGCGACATCGTCGAGATCATCACCACCAAGGCGGCCCACGGCCCGAGCCGCGACTGGCTTGCGATCGTGCGCACCAACCAGGCGCGGGAGAAGATCCGCCAATGGTTCAAGCGTCAGCAGCGTGACGAGAACATCACCCAGGGCAAGGAGCTGCTCGACCGGGAGCTGCGGCGCCTGGCGCACGAGACGCTGGCCACGGTCGACGCCGAGAAGCTGACCGAGATCGCCCAGCAGCACCACTACCGCGAGCTGGACGACTTCTACGCCGCCATCGGCTATGGAGCGGTCTCGCCGGCCTCGGTGGTCAGCAAGCTCGGGATCCATGACGACGTCGCCATCACGCTGCCGGAGGTCGCCCCTCCGGCAGCTCCGTCGACTACGGGTGTTCGCGTCAAGGGCGTTGGCGACCTGCTCGTCCGATTCGCGAAGTGCTGCTCGCCGATTCCGGGCGATCCGATCGCCGGGTACGTGACCCGCGGAAAGGGGGTCACCATCCATCGGTCCACCTGCCCGTCGGTGCTGTCGGAGCGGGACATCGAGCGGCTGATCGACGTGGAATGGGAGAGCGCCGGACTGCAGACCTACCCGATCACCGTGCGGATCGAGGCGATTGACCGGCCGGGCCTGCTCAACGAGATCACCAACGTCGTCGCCGAGCACAAGGTCAACATCGTGGCGGCGAGCATCGGCGTGCATCCGGACGGCATGGCCTCGATCACCGCCACGCTGAAGGTCACCAGCCTGCAGCAGCTCTCCCGCGTGCTGACGCGGATCGAGCGCGTGCGCGACGTTACGAGCGTCACCCGCGAGGTGGGCTGAACCCAGACCGATGGCGTCGCCTGGCGTGGAGGCGCTCCTCTATCTCATGGATGAGGCGTTCGAGGGACGGGGGATCGAAGAGTCGAACGAGAGCCAGGCACTGCTGACCAACCTGGCGACGGTCTCCGAGGAGCAGTGGCAGGCCAAGCCACCGGGAGCCGAGCGCACCATCGCCTGGATGGTGGTCCACCTGGGCACTTGCAAGCTCATGTACGACGACTACGCGTTCGGGTCGCGCAGCCTCTTCTGGGACCAGCCGGGGGTGCAGCCCTGGCCGGAGCATCAGGCACCGATGGCGGAGACACTCGCCTGGCTGCGCGACGCACAGGCGCGCCTGCGCTCGCACATCGCCGAGCTGGACGACTCCGAGCTGGACCGACCGCGCATGACCAACTGGGGCGAGGAGCGGCCGACCCGCTGGATCATCGCCATGTTGATCAGCCACGACTCATATCACGCCGGTGAGATCAACCACCTGCGCAGCCTGCTGAGCGGCGACGATCGCTGGAACTACGTCCGAGAGCTGGAGGGCGGCTGAGGCGCCGACCCCATCGGTACACTCACGCCGATGGCCCGGAAGATCACCGCTCCGCGCGGCACCCACGACCTGCTGCCGGAGGAGGCTCGCACCTGGGATCGAGTCGAGGCTGTGGCTCGCGACCTTTCGTCGCGCTATGGGTTGGAACGGATCGACACACCCGTCTTCGAACGCATTGAACTGTTCGCGCGCGGCCTCGGCGAGTCCTCGGATGCCGTCGAAAAGGAGATGTTCCGCGTTTCCGGCGCGAAAGGCAGCCGGGAGGAACGCTCCGAATGGGCGCTCCGTCCGGAACCGACCGCGGGGATCGTGCGCGCCTACATTGAGCACGGCATGCAGGTGCGGCCGAGCCCGCTGCGCCTTTGGATGCTGGGGCCGATGTTCCGGTACGCCCGGCCGCAGGCGGGCCGCTACCGCGAGTTCACGCAGTGGGACGTCGAGGTCATCGGCGATCCAGGACCGATGGTGGATGCGGAGCTCATCGAGCTTGCGCATCGGTTGTATGCCGGGGTGGGGCTGAGCGGAGTGGTGGCGCACCTCAACTCGATCGGCGACGCGGTCTGCCGCCCGCGTTACCGCGATGCGCTGATTGGGTACTTCACTCCGCTCCTGAGCCGCCTGAGCGCCGACTCGCAGCGGCGACTCCAGGTCAACCCACTGCGGGTGCTCGATGACAAGGATCTGGATCCCGAACTGGCTGCCGCGGCCCCGAAGGCGCTCGACTACCTGTGCGATGCATGCCGGGACCACTTCGAGGGGCTGCGGG
>VBKA01000170.1 GCA_005879815.1 Chloroflexota bacterium | reverse complement strand
GGACCGATGCCCACGGGGAGGGGCCGCAGCCGGCCCCTCTCGTCGTTTCTGCTCCGAGGGCTCGCGCTCGGCGCCGGCATCGCCGCCGTCGCCTTCGCGCGCCGCTGGCTCGACGTCGTCGAAGTGCAGGGCCGATCGATGGCCCCGACGCTGCTCCCCGGAGAGTGGCTCCTCGTCGAACGCCGGACGTACGCGCATCGACGGCCGCGGGTCGGGGAGATCGTGCTGGCCGCCGATCCACGTGACCCATCCCGCGAGCTCATCAAGCGCGTGACCTCGGTGGACGGGCACGCGATGATGATCGAGCTCGCCGGCGACGCACCCGACTCGAGCACGGACTCTCGCACCTTCGGGGCTATCCCCGCTGGCGACATCCGTTGGCGGGTGATCGCGCGCTACTGGCCGGGCGAGCGCATCGCTCGCCTTTGAGTTCGTCTCGCTCTTCGCCCTCGGGGCCCGTGGGGTACCCTCCGAGCAGCAGAAGGAGGAGGGTTTGGTGTGACCGTTCGCGTCACCCCAAAGGGCACGCGAGGCACAGGGTTCCCACGCCTCATGCGTGGCCTCATGCGGCTTGGCGCCGGATGGATGGTGCGCCGATATCGGAGCAAGGGGACGGCCATGCGCATCAATGGCCAGCCCCTGCTGTTGGTGACGACCGTGGGTGCTCGCTCGGGAGCGCGTCGCCAGGTCCTGCTCAGTCGCTTCCCGGACGCCGAGTCCACGACCAGCTGGATCGTGACCGGGACGGCGGGCGGCTCTGCAGCCCATCCCGCATGGTTCCTCAACATGGCACGGAACCCGAACAATGTCTGGGTCGAGATCGATGGCAGGGAGATCCGGGTGCGGCCCGAGTCACTCGAGGGCGCGGAGCGTGACGCTGCCTGGGAGCGCATCGTCTCGCGTGCTCCCAGCTTCGGGAGCTATCCGCGCGTGACGGACCGCCTCATCCCCGTCGTGAGGTTGTCCGCAATCGAGTAGCCCGCTTCCGCAGATCGCGCGCTCAACTGCAGCTAGTCGCACCCGCACAGCCGCGCGACCGTATCGACGCAGCCGGCCATTTCGGCAGGAAGCATCTCCACTCCCTCGCCAGCCTCGGCGCCCACCAGCCAGTGAGCGCCGGACGACGGACGAACGGCGACCGTCGCTTCGGGCACTCGCTCGCGCACGAAGCCAACCACCGGGCCAAGGCCCGCGTCGCCGTACTCACGGCGGATCGCGGAGGTGTCGATCACGACTAGGTCTGGCCTTCGAAGGACGATCGCTTGGTGCAGCCGGGCGGCGTCGTTGTAGAAGAAGCCGATTGCTCCGCCTAGCCGATCATCGAGGCCCGTGGCGAGCTCGTGATCGCGCGTCAGGCAATAGAGAACGGTGGGATTCGGCATCGGCCGCCCAAGCGTAACAAAGCCGCCTACGAGGCCAGGCTGCCGGATCGGTCCAGGAGCTGGTCGGACGTAGAATGACAAGCCCATGACCAGCACACCCGTTGTTCGGGAGTCGGATCGCGACCTGACCACCGGTCGCCACCAGGCGCTGGGCTCGCTGCTCGGCAGGGTCTGGCCCGTGGACCAGGTTGGCGTCGAGGAGCGTGCCGCCTCGCTCGCCAAGCGCAGCATCAAGCGCGAGGCGAAGCTGTGGGCGCTGGACATGGTGATCCGCATGACGGATCTGACCACGCTGGAGGGCAAGGACACCCCGGGCAAGGTCCGAGCGCTCGCCGGGAAGGCGATTCGCCCGGATCCCACCGATCCTTCCATCCCGAGCGTCGCCGCCCTGTGCGTCTACCCGAACATGGTCCGCACCGCCAGGGCCGCGCTGAAGGGCTCGGGCGTCAAGGTGGCGGCCGTCTCGACCTACTTTCCGTCCGGCGCCGCGCCTCTCGACGTCAAGCTGCGGGACGTCCGCGACGCGGTCAAGCTGGGGGCGGACGAGATCGACATGGTCATCGACCGCGGCGCTTACCTGGCCGGTGACTACGGCAAGGTCTACGACGAGATCGTGGCGGTCAAAGAGGCGGCGGGCGAGCACCACCTGAAGGTGATCCTGGAGACCGCCGAGCTGGAGACCTACGACAACGTCCGTCGCGCCGCGGTCCTGGCCATGGCGGCCGGGGCGGACTTCATCAAGACCTCCACCGGCAAGGTCCAGCCTGCGGCAACACTCCCGGTCACGCTGGTCATGCTCGAGGCGATTCGTGATTTCTATGCGCAGACCGGCCGCGCGGTGGGCATGAAGCCGGCCGGCGGGATCCGCACGGCGAAGGAAGCGATTGCCTACCTGGTGGTCCTCTACGAAACGCTCGGCCCCGAGTGGATGACGCCGGACCGCTTCCGGTTCGGCGCCAGCTCGCTGCTCAACGACGTGCTGATGCAGATTCGCAAAGAGCGCACGGGGCGCTACTCGGGAGGCGACTACTTCACCATCGACTAGCTGCTGCCGAGACCGATGGCGCCGGCCGCTCCCCCGAGCGGCCGGCGCGCGACTACCTCGTGAACTTTGAATGTCGCGAGGAAGGCCTTCAGCCTGGCGATGCCTCCGTCTGGTGACACGTGATTGGCCTCCTTTGGCCGGTGCGTCGGTGCGCCACTGCTCGGCGCTCCCTCGGCGCTCGCACGCACACCCCTGCGGTCAGGCTGCGTGCGGTATGCGGCAAATCTGCGGAGGCGTTGCCCAAGGCGCGGGGCTTCTAGAATCCGAGCCCATGCCTGCTGCGGCCGCTATCGTGATCTCACGCCGTGCGGCGCCGGTGCGTTCCACCTAACGTGCGACTGCCGCCCTTTCAGTCACTGGTCGACGTGCATGCCGCGGAGCTGCATCGGTTCCTGGTCGCCTCGGTGGGTCCCACCGAGGCGGAAGACTGCCTGCAGGAGACGCTGCTCTCGGCGTTGCGCGCGTATCCCCGGCTGCGAGACGCGTCGCACCTGCGCGCCTGGCTCTACACCATCGCGCAGCACAAGGCGACCGACGCCGTGCGACGGAACGTGCGACATCGGGCCGAAGATCTCGACGGCATCAATCCGGGACATCTCTCGGAGCCGCCACACGAGGCGGCTGACGAGGAGCTGTGGACCAGGGTTCGCGCGCTGCCCGCCAAGCAGCGGGCGGCCGTGATCCATCGGTTCGTATTCGACCTGGCCTACAAGGAGATTGGTTTGCGCAGCGGCACGACAGAGGAGGCGGCGCGACAGAACGTCGCAACCGGGCTGCGGCGGCTGCGGATGGAGGTGGACCGATGACCGAGCTCGAGCGCCGGCTGGCGAGGCCGCCTGCGTCGGCTCCATTCGATGCGCGGGCCGCGACAACCGTGCTTGCTCAGCGGGCGACCGAAGCCGGGTTGGCCGATGTTGCCTACGGCTGGCTCGACTCGCCGCTCGGCAAGCTGATCGTGGCGGTCACACCGCGCGGGTTGGTGCGCATCGCCTACGAGCGCGAGGCGGAGGAGGATGTGCTGCAGGAGCTCGCCGAGGGAGTGTCGCCGCGCGTCCTGCGCGCCCCCGAGCGCACCGATTCGGCTCGCCGCGAGCTGGAAGGGTATTTCGCGGGGACGCTTCGCAGGTTCGACCTGCCTATCGACTGGTCGCTGGTGCATGGCTTTGCGGTGGGCGTCCTGAAAGCGACAGCGCGGGTGCCATTTGGCCACGTGGCGACCTACGGGGAGATGGCCGCGTCAGCCGGCTCGCCGCGTGCGGCGCGTGCTGCGGGGAATGCCCTGCACATCAACCCGATTCCCATCGTGGTGCCCTGCCACCGGATCGTGCCAGCGTCCGGCGGGATCGGCGGCTACGGCGGGGGCGAGGACCGCAAGCGCTTCCTGCTGGACCTCGAGGGCGCCTTCCCAGCCTGACCGTGCGATAACCGCCGCATGAGGCGCCGGTAAGCGACCTTCTGCAAAGTGCCAGCATGGACATGCTCCGGCTCGGCACGGTCATGCGAGCCGTCCGCCATCGGCTCCGCCTTCGCCAGTCGGACGTCGCGCATCGGGCACGCGTGTCCGCGTCCACCGTCTCTCGTGTCGAGCGTGGATTCATGAGCCCGGTCGCAATAGGCACCCTGATGCGAATCGCGGAGGCCCTCGAGGTGGGGGTC
>VBKA01000158.1 GCA_005879815.1 Chloroflexota bacterium | reverse complement strand
CCGCCCGCCAGGTCACCAGCGAGAGGCTTCCGACCCCTCCCTGGGCGGCGAAGCGGGCAAGCGGCCCGAGTGTTCCGAAGCAGGTCGCGGCGACGACGATCAGGCCCGCCCCGATGAGGCGCGGAGAGGCCTGGCCGCCCGCCGTCACCGGTGGGCGCCCGACGCGGTCGCGACCTCCGAGGCACCCTCCGCGAGTGCTAGCTCCTCACCCAGCCGCGCCCACTCAGCGGCCAGCGTTTCTGCGCGATCGCGGGCTGCGTTGTATCGCCCGATCAGGTCTCTCGCGAGCGCCGGATCGGCGTAGACGGATCCGTCGGCGAGGCGCTCGGTGAGCTCGGCCAGCTCGACATCGGTCTGTGACGCTTCCCGCTCGGCGCGCTCCAGCGCGGTACGCAGATCCTTGGTGCGCCGATACCGTTGGTTCCGCTCCTCAGCTTCTGCCCGCTTGCGCGCGGTGGCCGCCGCGGCCGACCGTCGTGGTCGCGACTCGGGCGCCTCGAGACCGCGCGGCGTCGTCCGGCCTTCCGTAGCGCCGCGCGCCTCGATGTCGATGCCGCGCTTCGCCGCGTAGTACTCGAAGTCGCCGGCAAAGAGCGTCCCGGTGCCGCCGGTCACTTCAACAATGGTGTTCGCCACGCTGCGAATCAGGTAGCGATCGTGCGTGATCAGCACGATGGTGCCGGGGAAGGCGTTCAAGGCGTCCTCGAGCACGTCTCTTGATGCGATGTCCAGGTGGTTGGTGGGCTCATCGAGACACAGCAGGTTCGCCGGGTCGGCCATCAGCTTGGCGAGCGCCAGGCGGGTCTGCTCGCCGCCGGAGAGGACGTCGACCTTCTTGTCGACCGCGTCACCCGAGAAGACGAACGCGCCGAGCAGCTTCCTTTGCTCCGCGCTCGCCATGCGCGGTGCGGCATCGGCCAGCTCCTCGAAGACGGTCTTCGCAGGATCGAGGGCGTCGATCTGGTGCTGCGCGAAATAGGCCACGCGCACGTTCATCCCCAGGTCACGCGAGCCTCCCTCGAAGGGCAGGACGCCGGCCAGGATCTTGAGGAGGGTCGACTTGCCTGCGCCGTTGGGACCGATGAGCGCTACCTTCTGGCCCCGTTCCAGGGTCAGGTCCAGGCCGCCATAGACCGTGTGCTGGCCGTAGCGCTTGACGATCCCGCCCAGGCTGATGACCACTCGCCCGCTGCGGGGCGGCTGCGGGAACCGGAACTTGACGGTCTTGGTGGGGGTGGTGGGCACGACGACCCGGTCGAGCCGTTCGAGCGCCTTGATCCGGCTCTGGACCTGGCGGGCCTTGCTGAGCTTGTATCGGAATCGCTCGATGAAGCGCTCCGTCCGCGCGATCTTGCGCTGCTGCACGGCGGCCGTCCGCTCCAGCTGGGCGATCCGCTCCTCGCGTTGCTCGACGAAGTCCGCGTAGTCGCCGACGTACTCCGTCAGCGTCCCGCGCCCCAGCTCGGCCACGCGGTTGGCGATGGCGTTGATGAAGTCCCGGTCGTGGCTCACGAGTACGAGGCCGCCCGCATAGGCGGCGAGGAACCCCTGCAGCCACTCGACGCTCGCCAGGTCGAGGTGGTTGGTCGGCTCGTCGAGCAGGAGCACGTCCGGGTTCTCGAGCAGCAGCGTGGCCAGCGCGACGCGCATCATCCAGCCGCCCGAAAAGGTGCCGATGTCGCGGTCGATGTCCGAATCGGCGAAGCCGAGCCCGGCCAGGATGCGCCGCGCTTCAGCTTCCAGGCCGTAGCCGCCGAGCAGGGCGAATCGGTCCTGCAGGCGGCCGTACTCCGTCATGAGCTCGTCGACCTCGGCGTCGTCGCTCGCCTCGCTGAGCTCCGCCTCGATATGGCTGAGGCGGTGCCCGATCCCGCTCACCGCCCCGGCGCCGGCCATGACCTCGGCCAGCACGCTGCGCCCGGCGGTATCTGCGACGTCCTGGCGGAGGTAGCCGATGACCACGTCCTTCCCACGCACGACGGTGCCGGAGTCCGGCTGCTGCTCGCCGGTGATGATCTCGAGCAGCGTCGTCTTGCCGGCACCGTTAGGACCGATGATCGCGACTCGCCGGCCCGCGGCGATCTGCAGCGAGACGTCGGTGAACAGGCGCTGCGCAGCGAAGGCCTTCGAGGCTCCGGAGATGGTCACCAGGGACATGGCCCGGGAATGGTAGCCGGGCGCCTCTGGTCAGCCGAGGATCAGATGGGCGCCGTGTCGTGAGGGGCGACGAGGAATCCGGTCAGCAGCCCGGCGGTCCCGGCCAGGCCCACGGCGGGCATCAAGGGGTCGTGATCCGTGCCCCCGTCTCGTCGAAGCGCAGGCGGGCGGCCATGCCCGGCACCCCGGCCGCGTTCATGGCTTTCTCCACGCTGTGTGCGACGGCGGGCGAGTCGCACAGCGCCAGCACGCTCGGACCAGCACCTGAGAGGCAGGCAGCAGAGGCGCCGTGAGCGTAGGCGACCTCGATCAGCTGGCCGCTCTGCGGAAGCCGCGGCAGGCGGTATGGCTGGTGCAGCCGATCATCCATGGCCAGCCGCAGCAGCGAGGCGTCCCCGGTTGCCACTGCCGTGGCCAGCAGGGCGGCTTGCGCTGCCTGAGCGGCGGCATCCGCGAACGGAACGTTGGCAGGCAGAACACCGCGCATGTCGCTGGTCCGGCTCTCGGCCTTGGTGATGAAGAGCACCGGAATCCAGGATTCGGGCACCCGGAAGCGTCGAACCGTCGCCGGCGCCTGGCGGTTTGTCACCGCGAGCGCGATTCCTCCGAAGATTGCCGCCGCGACATTGTCCGGGTGGCCCTCCAGGTCGGTGGCGAGGGCCATCAGCTCATCCGGGTCCGGAGACCGGCGTCCCACCGTTGCGCCGAGCAGCAGGCCGGCGACGATCGCCGCGGCGCTGCTGCCCAGGCCGCGCGCGGCGGGAATCATGGAGGCCACCTCGATGCGCCACGCGCCGGAACCAATGCTCGCCCCGCCCGCCGTTCGCATGCCGGCGCGGAAGGCGCGGATGACGAGGTTCTGCTCCGGATCGGCGTGATCTGCAGGGACGCCCTCACCGTGCGCCTCAAGCAGGATCCCGGCCTCGTCGCCGCGAAACAGCTCGGCTCGCAGCTTCAGGCTGAGCGCGGCAGCGAAACAGTCGAACCCGCTCCCCAGGTTTGCGGAGCTGGCTGGGACCTCCACGCTGGCGAGGAGGGCTGGGCTCGGCATTGCCGCGCGCGTATAGGAGGCCGATCCCTGCTCTCCGCGCTCGGGCCGATCAGCCCAGCGCGGCAACCTCGCCGTGACGGAAACAGGTGACGACGTGGTCGTTGACCAGACCCGCCGACTGCATGAAGGCGTAGCAGATGGTGGGACCCACAAAGCGGAATCCACGCTCGCGAAGCTCGCGCGACATTGCCCTCGACTGGTCGGTCTCACCTGGGATCTCGCCGGTCTGGCGCCGGGCGTTCTGCAGCGGCTGGCCTTCGACGAACGACCAGAGCTTGTCGGCCGGGTCGGTATCCGCCTCGCGCATCGCAAGCCAGGCTCGAGCGTTCCCGATCGCCGCCGCGATCTTCGCGCGGTTGCGAATGATCCCTGTATCCCCCAGCAGGCGAGCCTCGTCGTCGGGTCCGAAGGCGGCCACCGTCTTCGGGTCGAAGCCGGCGAACGCACGCCGATAGCCATCTCGCCGATGGAGGATCGTCGACCACGAGAGCCCGGCCTGTGCCCCTTCCAGGATGAGCAGCTCGAACAGCTCTCGCTCGCCGCGAAGCGGCACGCCCCATTCATTGTCGTGGTATGCGAGGTACGCCTGGTCGTTGCCCGATGCCCACGAGCACCTGGGCCGGCGATCCTCGCTCACGTTAGATCCCCATCGCGGAGCGGATGGCGTCCACCTCGGGCGCCACAGCGGCGAGCGATCCTTCCTCCTCCTGGACCGCGTCCGGATCCTTC
>VBKA01000030.1 GCA_005879815.1 Chloroflexota bacterium | reverse complement strand
TCGAGCCAAAGAGCGCGAAGGCGACGGCCAGGAAGGCGCCGGGCACGCTCGCTTCCCGGGCACGCTGGAACAGGGCGACCGCCACGACCGCGGTCAGCAAGCCACCAATGGCCAGCGCCGTCGAACTGACCGACCGCCCCAGGTCCGGCGCCTTGCCCAGCACGACGCCCACGATGAAGGCGACCGAGTAGACGAAGCCGCCGATGCCCGCCAGGATCGCTGCCCAGCCAGCGAGCTGGTCGTACTCCGGATCGCCCGACCTCTCAGGTCACCCGGCTCATCAGGCGCGCACCGCTCGCCCGGCGCCGGCCATCCACAGCACGAAGACCGCTGTGAACGCGGCAGCGGCAGCCAGGATCAGCCAGGCCACCGGAGCCCTGCCACCGTTGACGAGATAGATGACTGCGGCGACCGCGGAGAGGCGGTTATGCGGAAGATCGGGAGCGTTGCCTGGTCGGGCAGCGCAGCGGACGACATCTGTGGGGAGGATCGCACGCGGGCTCCCGCGCTGGCAAGGGTTCGCCGAGTGGATTGGTACAATCGGCTCCGAACCCCACTGAAGCGTTTCAGCCCCTTTGAACGCGCCCTGCGCGGGTTGAGAGGGCTCCGAAGGAGAACCGATGTCCGGGCACAGCAAGTGGTCGCAGATCAAGCGACAGAAGGGCGCCAACGACGCGAAACGTGGCGCGCTCTTCACCAAGCTGACCCGCGAAATCATCACCGCCGCGCGGCAGGGTGGCAGCGACCCGGACGCCAACTACCGCCTGCGCATCGCCGTCGACAAGGCCCGTGACAATTCGATGCCGCAGGAGAACATCAAGCGCGCGATCGAGCGCGCGACCGGGTCCGGGGCCGACGCAGAGCAATACGAGGAGATCACGTACGAGGGCTTTGGCCCGTCGAACGTGGCCGTGATCGTGTCGGCCATGACCGATAACAGGAACCGTACCGCGTCGGAGATCAGGAGCATCTTCAACAAGCTCGGCGGCTCGCTGACGCCGGTCGCCTGGCAGTTCGAGCAGAAGGGCGTCATCAGCATCCCGCTCAACGGCCGCGATCCGGACGAGGTCACGCTCGCCGCGATCGACGCCGGAGCCGCCGACGTCGGAAGCCCGGAGGGCGGCTCGCTGATCGTTACCACCGAACCGGGACAGCTCGAACGGGTCCGGTCGGCGCTGGCGGCGGCCGGGTATCCCGCGGAATCCGCGGAGGTGTCCATGGAGCCCACGACCTGGGTCGAGATCGCGGACGAGAAGATCGCCCGCCAGGTCCTCACCTTCGTCGAGCGCCTCGAGGACCTCGACGACGTCCAGAACGTGTACGCCAACTTCGACATCCCGACGCAGCTCATGGAGCAGCTCGAGGCGTCGGTCGTCTAGCGGCGGCACGGCCGTCATTGGGCCTCGTTCCGCCGACTACGATGGCGTCGTGATCGCGATCGGCATCGATCCCGGCACCGCGACCCTCGGGTTCGGTGTCGTCGCCCTCGAGGCGAATCGCCTGCGGCTGGTCGATGCCGGCGTGGTCCGAACGCAGGCGTCGGGGACGGATGCCCAGCGCCTGGCGGAGCTCGAGACGGCGCTGTATGGACTCGTCGCGGAGCACCGGCCCGACCGCATGGCCGTGGAACGCCTCTTCTTCCAGCGCAACGTCCAGACGGCCATGGCGGTGGGCCAGGCGCGCGCAGTCGCGCTGCTCGTCGCCGCGCACCATGCCATTCCGGTCGACGAGCCCACGCCCAACGAGGTGAAGCAGGCCGTCTGTGGCAACGGTGCCGCCGACAAGGCGCAGGTCGCGACCATGGTGCAGCGCCTGCTGAGCGTGACGCTCATCGGCGTGGCGGACGACGCCACGGACGCCCTGGCCGCCGCGATCGGCTGCCTGTACCGCGCCGCCGCGCAACCGACGACCGCCCGACCCTCGGTTGGCGGTGCGCGATGATCGGCTCGATTCGCGGGCGCGTCGTCCACGTCGGTGGCGACTATGCCCTGCTGGACGTGGGCGGCCTCGGCTACCGGGTGATCGCGGGACCCTCATTGCTCGCGCGGCTCCGGTCGGGGAGCGAGGCATCGGTCTTCACCCACCACCTCGTGCGAGAGGACCAGCAGGCGCTCTTTGGTTTCGCCACCCTCGATGAGCTCGGATTCTTCGAGCTGCTGATGACGGTCAGCCAGGTCGGGCCGCGGTTGGCGCTGGCGATCACCGCTGCCCACCCGGTGACAAAACTGCAGCTCGCGATCCTGAACGACGACCTGGACGCCTTTACCTCGGTCTCCGGTGTCGGCCGTAAGACGGCGCAACGGATCGTGCTCGAGCTCAAGGAGAAGGTGCACGCGGCGGGTCTGGCGGTCGGCGGCGGTGCGCCCCACGACTCGGACGTGGTCGCGGCACTGGAGTCGCTTGGCTACACGGTCACCGAGGCGCGCCGCGCCGCCGGCGCGGTGGCGGGGAGCGACGGCGGCCTCGACTCCCGGATCAAGGCTGCGCTCCAGGAGCTGGCCCGATCGCGGTGATTGCCGACGCGTTCGCCGACCCCGCGACCATCGAGCACGTCCTGCGCGACCTGCGCGTGTGGGCCGTGGTGGGTTGCTCTGCCAACCCCACCCGACCAAGCCACAGCGTGAGCGGCACGCTCCTGCGGCACGGCTTCGAGGTGGTGCCGGTGAATCCACGCGAAGACGAGGTCTTCGGGCGGTTGGCGTACCCGGACCTCGCGGCGGCTGCGGAGGCGGCCAACGCGGCGGGCCGTCCGATCGAGGTGGTCGACATCTTTCGTCGGGCGGACCTGGCCGGTGCCCACGTCGACGAGGCGATCGCGATCGGTGCAAAGGCGGTGTGGCTCCAGCTGGGCGTCATCGACGAGGCGGCAGCCGGCCGCGCACGGAGGGCGGGGTTGTTGGTGGTGATGGATCGATGCCCCGCCATCGAGCTGCCGCGATTGGAGTCGTAAGGCGCCGGCTGACCCCTGTTCGGCCCGGGTCGCGCGCGATATCCTCAACGCCAATGGCTACCGACGAGAAGCTCGAGCAGCTCAGGCGGGTGCCACTCTTCGCCGCCCTGAGCGGCCGCGACCTGCAGGAGCTCGGGACCCTCGCGGACGAGGTCGATGTCCTCGATGGCAGGGTGCTGACCCGTCAGGGCGAGACGGGAGCGGAGTTCTTCGTCGTCCTCGATGGAGCCGTCGAGGTGGACATCAACGGGAGCGTCGTCTCGACCCTCGGCAAGGGCGACTTCCTCGGCGAGATCGCTCTGGTCGACGGCAAGCCGCGCACCGCCACGACGCGCGCCGTGGGCCCGACCCGGCTGATGGTCATCGGGCATCGCCAGTTCCATCAGCTGATGGATGACTTCCCGACGGTGAAGACCTGCGTGCTGGAAGCGCTCGCAGAGCGCGTTCGGCGCAACGAAACCATCCAGTAGCCCACTCATTCGCCGCGCCAGGCCGCAGGAAGCAGCCGCGCTGCGCGAGCTTGCCCATCGGTCCAAGGCGCACTGGCCGTACAGCGCCTCCTTCCTGGAAACCGTCAGGCCGATGCTCCAGCTTGGCGAGGACGATGTCGCGGCCCACGAGGTGCATGTGCTCGAGCGCGACGGCGTGGTGCTCGGCTGGCATCGCCTCACGTTCCACGCAGAAAGCGCCGAGCTGGAGGACCTGTGGCTCGAGCCCACGCTGATCGGCAAGGGGCTCGGCCGGCTGCTCTTCGGTCACGCCGCAGAGCTCGCCCGCGGGCATGGCTCGCGGGTTCTCGAATGGGACGCCGAGCCCTTCGCGCGCGGCTTCTACGAGGCGATGGGCGGCGTGGAGATCGGTCGCACCCCATCCGCGGCGGAACCGGGTCGGACCCTGCCGCGAATGCGCATGGAGCTGGGCTAGCTCACTCGCGCCGCAGCCTCAGCCCGATCTTTCCGAAAGGTGGTCGGGGATCTGCGTAGACCTTGACACGCTGGTCTTCGCCGGATTCGCCGGCGAGATCCCACAGCCTGTTCTGGGCTTCGAAGCTGACCTCGGAAAGCTGGGGCCAGCGCAGGAGCATGCGCTGGCCGATCTCGTGGACCAGGTGCTGGATCGACAGGCTGACGAACTCGTGAAAGACCGATGCGGCAAGGTCGGCGACCTGCTCGCCCGCGACGTAGCTCGCCGGTTTGTCACCCAGCGCGTCTCGGGATTCCGTGTAGCGCCAGCCGATGTCGCACCAGATGTAGAGCGGCCGGTCCGGGCGCTCCGGCAGGGTGGTGTGCTCATCCCGCGCGAAGTCTGCGAACGACGACCCGGTGATCTTCACCAGCTGTAGGCCGGCTCTCCCGCCCTCGAGGTCCGCCACGCGCGGTTTCTCTTGCGTGCCACCATCGCCGCGAACAAGATCGAGGTGCGCAACCGACGCGTCGCATCGCTCTCGCGAGAAGAGGACTTCCGACATCGCGAAGGACCCAGGCTCGTCCCCGGGCACGAGCGCCGGAGGGAATGGAAGCTCGCGGCCGGAGACGGTGATCGACTCCATCTGGGGGTACGTCTCCAGGAACGCCCGCCCGACCTCGTGCAGCCAGCCTTCGAGGGTCGGGGCGCCGCAGCCCAGCGAAGCACGTTGGATGAAGTTCTTCATCGTGTCGGTCGCGACTACCTGCCGGTTATCACCAACGGTGTACGCATCCCAGAACGCGTCCCCCCGCACGGTCACCTCGATCTCGGCGCCCATCAGGACGTTGTCCCGGCCGCTGAACGCCGACTCGGGTATCTGGGTCACGCCGCGCAGGGGGGCACCGTGTGTGCGGTAGACCTTGACGTCGGCCTTGCCGTAGTGGATCTCGTGCTTCACGCCGGCTCCTGGACGGGCTCCGGCTCAGGCCGCGCTGAGCGCATCTTCCAGAGCCGATCGGCGGCGATCCCCACGCAGTCGTCAGCAGCGCGACGCAGCTCAGCCTCGCGGTCGTTGCGCAGCCCCGCCTCGATGAGCGGAATGATTTCCGACTTGGGGCGCTTGGACACGAACACCGCGAATCGGAATCCGAAGATCCGCTCGTACGCGTCGTTGAGGATGGCGAGCTCTTCAGCGACCCAGGGCTCGTCGACGTTCCCACCGGCATCGTCATCCTCCGCAATGCCCCGATCCACGCTGCCCTGCTCGGCGCTGCTCATCGGGGAGAGGGAAGATGGATCCGCACCGATGCGCGGATGCGCGTTCACCAGCTCGACCGCCTCCTCGTCCGGGAGCTCACGCGCGATGCGACGCGCGGCGCCGACAAAGTCGTCATCGCCTTCGAAGGGCCGCGCCGCCACCAGCCGGGCAAGGAAGCTGCGCGCGCCCTCGAACAGAGGCGAGAGCAGCGCATGCGCGGCCTCAGGCGGAAGCAGGTTCAGGTCGCGCATCTCCGGGAACTCGGTGGTTCCCGGCCTCCAGGCCGCCGGATCCAGCTCGAACTCCACCAGGTCGCGCATCGCGATGCCGTTCTCCCCGTTCACCTGCGCCATCTCCGGCTTGAGCTCGCGATCCCGGTCGACCGCGCCCTCGTGAACGCTGGCGACATGCATGCCACGTCGCAGATAGAAGCGGATGGCGTTCAGGTTGTCGTTGGTCGTCACCAGCCAGAGCCGTCGACCTTCCGCACGACGGGCCTCGTCGACGGCAGCCGCCAGCAGCGCCGAGCCGGCGCCGTGCCCGGAAGCCTGGGCGTGCACGGTCAGGGCCTCCATCTGGTCGCCCTCGACCCGGTAGGTGAGCAGGCCAACCGGTGAGCCACCGACCTCGGCGACGAGCCCCGGCAGATCGAGCGGATCGAGGAGCTCGCCAAGGCGCGCCGTCATGCGCGTCCCCTGGTAGCCGCTCAGCAGGCGATCTGCCCAGCCCGCATCCTCATTCGTCATCGCGCGTACCGTCACGCCGGGCATGGATCGGGTCAGCTTCCGCGATAGGTCGAGAGGCCGAACGGCGTCAGCAGCAGCGGCACGTGGTAGCTCCGCGCGGGATCCTCGACGCGGAACCCGACGGCCATGTTCTCGAAGAATGCCGGATCTCGATCTGTCCCATCCAGATAGGCGGCCACATCGAAGATCAGCTGATAGCTCCCTGGGCGGAGCGGGCCCTTGACCAGGGATGGCACCCGACCGTCGCCATCGGTCTCCGCCTCCGTCAAGAGCTCAGGCTGGCCGTCCTCGCCGAGCCGAAAGAGCGCCACCGGGAAGCTCGTCGCCGGAGCACCGGTCTCCAGGTCGAGCACGTGAGTCGAGATGGTCGGGCGAACCTTCGCCACGCTATCCTCCGCGGGTGGGCCAACTCTCGATCGAGGTCGGCGAGCTTCACTTTAGCGCCGGATGGGAGGCCGATGCGCCCCGCACGGTCGACGCGGTGCGCCGGCTGCTGCCGATCAGCAACCGCCTCATCCACTGCCGCTGGAGCGGCGAGTCGACCTGGATCCCGTTCGGCGATCTGAAGGTCGGCGTCCGCTACGAGCATCACACCTCCCACCCTGCCCCAGGGGAGCTGCTGATCTACACCGGGGAGCTGTCCGAGTGCGAGATTCTGTTCCCGTATGGCGCGTGCGCCTTCTCGAGCAAGCTTGGCCAGCTGGCAGGCAACCACTTCGCCACGCTGACACCCGACGAAGGATGGCGTGATCGACTGCGGGAGGTGGGTAGGCGCACGTTGTGGGAGGGCGCACAGCCCATCCAGATCAGCGAGGTGGATTGACCGATGGCGTGGCTGGTCCTGATCCTGGTGGTGCTCTTGGCGGTGCTGGTCGTCGTCAAGGTCATCCAGATCCTGTTCGGCCTGTTGGCAATCGCCATCATCCTGATCGCCTTCGTCATCCTGCGGGCTCGCTTCAACGAGTGGTGGTCGCGGCGCAGCGGCGGGCCGGGTACCGATGCCTGATCCGCTCCTGGTAGTGATCTTGGTCGCGGTGGTCCTCCTCGTTGCGGTCCTTACCAGGCCCGGTCGTGCGCATGGAGGGCGCCGAGCGCATCTCAGCCCGCCGCCGGACCTGGTCATCACGCCGCGCGGTTTCTCGCCGTGGGGCTGGTGGGGAGGATCGGAGTTCGTGTATCGCACCTCGAAGCTCATCGGACCGCGCGGGCGCCGGCGTGTGGCTCGCAGCGTGAAGGCGCGGGGCGTGCGAGACCGGACGCAGGAGGGCGACGAACCGTCCGATCGAGCGTGACCGACCTCGTCGTGACCGGGGGGACGGTCGTCACGGCTGCTCGTTCCTTCAGCGCCGACGTGGCCGTCGCCGACGGCAAGGTCGAGGCGGTTGCTCCGGGCTTGGTCGTGCGCAGCCCCCAGGCTCAGATCATCGACGCAAACGGGCTCCTCGTGCTGCCGGGCTGCATCGACGTGCATACCCACGTCCGGCTGCCGAGCGACGAGGAGCCGGATCGGTTCTACCAGGACTCGGTTGGGGCAGCATTCGGCGGTACCACGACGTTCCTGGCGTTCAACAACCCGGGCACCGGCATCAGCGAGGAGGGCGCAGGCTCGCTGCTGCGCGGCCTGCAGGAGTTTCGGGACCGGACGGAGGGGGAATCGGTCGTCGACTTTGGCCTCTCCGCGGTCATCGGCGGCCAACAGGAGGACCCGATCAGCGAACTGCCCGCCCTGATCGCCTCCGGGGTACCCAGCTTCAAGGCCTTCATGGTGTACGACTTCCGCCTGCCCGATGAGCGCCTCTATCAGATCCTCCGCACGGCTGAGGCGCATGGCGGGATGCTGCAGGTCCACTGTGAGAACGCGATCATCATCGACGCGCTGGTGGCTGATGCCCTGGCGGCGGGCGACGTCGCAGCCCGCTACCACGCGGAGACCCGGCCCACCTACGCGGAAGCAGAAGCGACACATCGGGCAATTGCGCTTGCAAGAGCTGCGAGGGCATCGGTCTACATCGTCCACCTGTCGTCCGCAGACGCTCTGGCGGAGGTGGTCACCGCCAAGGCAAGGGGGTGGCCGGTCTACGCCGAGACCTGCCCGCATTACCTCGCGCTCACCGCGGACCGCTACGCGAGCCCGGACGAGGCCCAGGTGATCCGGTCGGTCATCTCGCCGCCGCTGCGGACCGATGCCGATCGTCGCGCATTGTGGCTAGGGCTGCGGGCTGGCGGCCTCGACCTGATTGCCAGCGACCACGTCCCGGACCGTCTGGCCGTCGAGAAACGGATGCCCGCTCCACCGTTCCCGCAGATCAGCAACGGGGCGCCTGGGATCGAGACTTTGCTCGCGATCGTTCACGGCGTGGGTGCCGCGCGGGGCGAGCTGGGCCTTGAGCGCATGGTCGACCTCCTGGCGACGACACCGGCGCGGTTGTTCGGCCTGCAGGACAAGGGAGCGATCGAGGCGGGCAAGGACGCGGACCTGTTGCTCTTCGACGCTTCGGCGCAGCGCACGATCCGACAGGCCGACCTGCACCACACCTCGGACTTCACGCCGTTTGAGGGGATGGAGATGCGCGGGTCGGTCCGCACAGTCCTCCTTCGAGGCCGGCCGGTCATTCGAGACGGCCTCTTCGTCGGACGGCGAGGCGCCGGTCGGTTCCTCGAGCGCACCCCGGCGTCGACCTAGGCCCGCGGCTAGAGGCTGATCACCTCGAGCGGCTCGTGGCGACCCTTGAGCTCGAGGAGATGGGGAGCAGCCCCGGACGTCACCGCCGCGGCGTGCGCCGCATCAGTCGAGATCAGAAGCTCGCCCGCCTTGGCGACCGAACCAAGCCTTGCGGCGACATTGACGACGTCCCCAAGTGCCGAGAAATCCCTGTCCTGTGCGCTGCCGATGATGCCGACGTAGGCCAGACCGGAATGGATCCCCACTCCCACAGGCAGACGCGGCTCCGGGAGGCGGGCTACCCCAGCAAGCAGGTCGCGGCCGGCCGCAACGGCTTGGGCCGCATGCTGCTCCCCGGCGATGGCGGGGATGAAGAGGGCCATGACACCGTCCCCAAGGAACTTGTCGATGATCCCGTCCCAGTTCGGGATCGCCACCCAGGCGACATCGTAGAAGGCCTGCAACTGCTTGCGGAACTTCGTTGGGGATGTGCCTTCCGCGAGGCCGGTAGATCCCCGGACATCCGCGAACAGGACAGATACGTCAATCTCGGCGCCACCCGGATGCCTCCTGAACATGCTGTCGCAGGCGCGGCACAGGAGCTGGTTGCGCGCGAGGGGTGCATGCCAGAGGACACGAGCCAGCCCGCCGCCGATCCCGCCGAATGGTGATGCGCAAACCTTGCACCGAGGATTCGTCGGGATCCGGGACCAGAAGCCGCGAAGCTTCTTCAGACCCTCGTCGTCGCCCGTCAAGAAGGCTCGCCACATTTCCTCGTCTTTGGGATTGTCTGGTCTGAGGGGTTGGCCGTTCTCCATCGATTCCACTCTAGCCCTCCGGAGAGCCAAGCCGGGGATAGGCGAGCAACGTCAGAAACTCGGCGAATTCTTCCGACAGCACCAGCTCATCGAGTAACGCGGCCGCATCGGCCCATTGGAAGTCGGGGAGAGCCTGCCGGAGCCTGGTGAGTTCCTCATCGCGCACGCCTGCATACAGCTCCGCCGACATCGGCCTTCCGTCAGCCAGCTGCGTGCCATGCGTTCGCCACTGCCAGAGCTGCGAGCGGCTGATCTCTGCGGTCGCCGCGTCCTCCATGAGGTTGTTGATCGCAGCCGCTCCATTGCCGCCCAGCCAAGAGGCGAGGTACGACAGGCCAACACTGACGTTTCCTCGCACGCCATGCTCGGTGATCGCTGCGCCGGGGATGGAGACGTCGAGCAGCTGGGCTGCGGTCGCCGAAACATCCGTCGGCGCCTTCTCCTTCTGGTTGGGCCGCTCGCCGAGGACCCGGTCGAATACCTCGCCCGCCACCGGCACGAGGTCTGGATGCGCCACCCAGGTCCCGTCGGAGCCATCGCCGGCCTCTCGCTCCTTGTCCTCTCGGACGGCGGCCAGCGCCCGCTCGGTCACCTCCGGCTCGCGTCGGTTGGGAATGAACGCGCTCATGCCCCCGATGGCGTGTGCGCCGCGCGCGTGGCACGTCCGCACCAGCAGCTGCTGATAGGCGCGCATGAACGGGACGGCCATGGTCACCTGCCCTCGATCCGGCAGGACCTTGTCGGCCCGGGAATGGAACTTCTTGATGATCGAGAAGATGTAGTCCCAGCGGCCCGCGTTGAGCCCCGCGGCGTGGTCGCGCAGCTCGTACAGGATCTCGTCCATCTCGAAGGCGGCCAGTATCGTCTCGATCAGCACTGTGGCACGCACGGAGCCCCGCGGAACGCCGACCCGCTCCTGCGCCATGGCAAACACGTCATTCCACAGGCGCGCCTCGACGTGGGATTCGAGCTTGGGCAGATAGAAATAGGGACCGGAGCCACCCTCGAGCTGTTCGCGCGCGTTGTGAAAGAAGACCAGGCCAAAGTCGAAGAGGCTGGCCGAGATGGGGGAGCCATCAACCAGGACGTGCGCCTCGTCCAGGTGCCAGCCACGGGGCCGAATGACCATTGTGGCCAGGTGTTGCCCAAGGCTGTAGGTCTTCTCATCGGCCTGGAAGCTAAGCCGATGGCGTACTGCTTCGCGCACCGCCCATTGGCCTGTGATGACGTTCCCCCAGGTGGGGGAGAGGGCGTCCTCGAAGTCCGCCATGAACACGCGCGCACCCGAGTTCAGGGCGTTGATCATCATCTTGGGCTCGGCGGGACCGGTGATCTCCACGCGGCGATCGTCGAGATCCGGAGGAGCCGATGCCACACGCCAGCTCGCGTCGTCGCGGATGTGCGCGGTTTCGGGCAGAAAGTCCGGCAACGGTCCCGCGTCCAAGGCGGCCTGCCGATCGCGTCTGGCCGCCATCAGCCTCTGGCGCTCCGGGTTGAAGCGCCGATGCAGGTCGGCCACGAAGCCCAGCGCCTCCGGCGTCAGGACCTCAAGAAGATGGGCAGGGCCTTGCGTGGTGACGCTCAGGCCAGGCGGGACGTCGATCACGGCCTTCTCATGGTAGGCGAGCCGGTCGACGCTGCACTGGCGTCACGCCGTATACGCTGCGGTCATGTCGGATCTCGTTGATAGCGACCTACCTTCTGAACCGACACGTGCGTCTGTCGCGGTGGCAGTCCCGCTCGGAATCGTGGTCGGCATCTTCGGCATCTCATTCGGCGTCCTGGCGGCGGGTACGCCTGCATTCGGCCCAGCCGCGGCGCTGTTCATGTCGGCCGCCACGTTCGCGGGTTCTGCGCAGTTCGCGACGCTGACGGTCATCGCGGCAGGAGGGCAGGCGCTCCCCGCCATCCTCGCTGCGATCCTACTGAACCTCCGGTACCTGCCCATCGGCATATCGGTCGCGCCCTCCTTGCATGGCGGATTTGTGCGCCGATTTCTCCAGGCTCAGCTGATCGTGGACGAGTCGTGGGCGGTCTCTGCGCGGCCCGGGGGACGATTCGATGCCCGGGTACTGGTCATCGCGGGTCTCATCCTGTATGTGGCCTGGGTCTTTGGCACCGCTGTAGGGCTGGTGACTGGGCAAGCGCTCGGCGATCCGCGTGCACTGGGGCTGGACGGCGCGTTTCCCGCACTCTTCCTCGCGCTTCTCGTCCCGCATCTGCGCACACGGAGGGCGGTTGCGAGTGCCGTGATCGGGGGCCTCATCGCCGTAGCGCTCCTGCCGTTTACGCCTTCGGGAGTGCCGATCATCGCCGCCGCATCGGCTGCACTCATTGGTCTGCGCAGATGAGCGCGGGCTGGATTGCGGCCATCTGGGTCTCGACCGCAACCATCGCGATCAAGGCCGCCGGTCCGCTGCTGCTGGGCGGTCGAGAGCTGCCACCGCGCGCGCTCGACGTCGTATCCCTCCTCGCGCCCGCGCTTCTTGCCGCGTTGGTCGCAACGCTCACCTTCGGCTCAGGCAACACCTTGGTGGTGGATGCCAGGGCGGCGGGCGTTCTCGCCGCGGCGGGTGCGCTCGCCCTGCGCGCTCCGATCATTGTGGTGGTGGCATTGGCAGCGCTCGTGACCGTCGGCGCTCGCCTGGTGGGCCTCGGGTGAGTCAACGCCGCGGCGCGTCCAGCCCGAGTTCGACGATGTGCCGCACGATCCCGAAGTCCCGCCCAGCGTTCTCGTCGAGCAGATGGATCTCGTCGCGTCCCAACCAACGGTATTCGGTGTGCTGCGGGCGCTCGATCCGCGGATGCTCCAGGTCGCCGTGCACCTCTACCAGGAAGTCGAATTCGCGCCGGCGGTTCGGCGATTCGCCCTCGTTCGTCTCCCAGTCGACGGTATAGATCAGCCTTGGCCGGCCGGTCAGTGTCCAGCCACTCTCTTCCTCGATCTCGCGCGCCAGCGCCTCGAGCAGTGATTCGCCATCCTCCACGTGGCCACCCAGCACGTCCCACCCGTTCGGCAGGAAGACCCTTTCGGGACCGCGCCGGTGGACGAAGACCTTGCCCTCGCGGTTGCGAACGATCGCCGCAACCACCGGTCGCCGCCCGTCCTCGATGGCCTGCCTTCTCAGCTCCTCGAGGTCCGGTTCACTCCTCGCTGGGCCGGGCATTCGACGCACGTCCATAGGTGTATGGCTTGACGAACCGTCCCGCGGCCGAATCCTGGATCAGCGTGGCGAGCCGCTTGTCGCGCGTCGCCTCCTGCTTGGCGCTGACCACCCACCAGGTCGCGCCGCGCCGGTAGCCCGGCGTCTGGGCGTGCCAGAAGCGCCAGGCCGCAGCGTTCGCCTTGAGCTGCGTGAGATAGGCCGATGGGAGGTCGGCAGGCCGATTCTCGTAGGAGTAGATCCCAGTCCTGTTCTCGGTGCGCGCTTCGAAGGCGGCGATGCCGGCTGGGTGCATCCGCCCCGCGATCGTCAGCTCGCCCACGCGGCGCACGTTCGCCGCGCTCCAGGTGCTGCGCTTGGTGCGCGGCGTGAAGCGGTTGGCGTGGACGTCGTCGTTGATTCGGTACCCGATCCCATCGATCCAGCCGAAGCAGAGCGCCTCATCCACCGATTCGGGGTACGTGATGGACTGCTTGGCGACTCCCTTCCGGTAGTAGCCGATCCACGCCTCCTTCTCGCTGGCGTGGTGCTCCTCCAGCCAGCTGCGGAACTCAGCGGCCGATGGGAAGACCTTCACGTCCCCCGGATCCGGCGCCTTCACCAGCCGCCCTCGTCCCGGATGAGCCGATGGAGCACGCGCCCGGCAACCGCGCGGCGGTAGGCGGCCGTCGACCGCACGTCGTCGATCGGCTCGATCTCGCTCTCGAGGGCAGCGGCGGCGCGATCGCCGACCTCCTGTGTCGGGATCGCGCCCTCCAGGGCGGCCTCGGTCTTGAGCGCGCGAATGGGGGTGGGCGCCACCGATCCCAGGGCGAGCCGCACCCCGGTCCACGATCCCGCCGACGATGCGCCACCAACCGTGATCCACGAGAGGGCCATCACGACCTTGCTGATCGCCTGGGCGCGCCGCGTGCCGACTTTGCGGAATCGCACCTGGCGGTCAGCGCGGAGCGGGATACGAACGCGAAGAACCAGTTCGTCGTCCGCTCGAGCCGTGCGGCGATAGGCCGGGAAGAACTCGCTCGCCGCCACGCTGCGCTCGCCGCGCGGTCCGCCCAGCACGATCTCGGCGTCGGTCGCCAGGAGCAGGGGGAGCGTGTCACCGGCCGGCGAGGCATTGGCGATGTTTCCGCCGATCGTGCCGCGGTTCTGGATCTGTGCAGCCCCAATGGTCGCGGCAACCTCGCCGAGCACGGGCAGGTGTCGCGCGATGAGCGGCGAGCGACGCAGCTCCGCGTACGTGGTCAGCGCGCCGAGGACCAGCGCATCCCCGTCCTCTCGAATCCCCCTCAGCTCGTCCAGCCCCCAAAGGTCGACGACGCGCTCTGGTGGCTCGCCGAGCTCGCCGGTGATCTGCACCATGAGATCCGTACCGCCGGCGATGGGTCGCACGCGGCCGTCGCCGGACGGCTCGAGCAGCGAATAGGCGTCTCCCAGGGAGGTCGGGGAGTCAACCGCGGGCTCGAATGGGCGAGGCATCGGTCCGGCTGCGTCAGGCGCCGGCGCTGTCGCCGGAGCGTCGGTCGGCCGCCAGTGCGATGGCCTCGACGATCTTCGTGTAGCCGGTGCAGCGGCACAGGTTGCCGGCGATGGCCTCGCGGATGGCGTCGTCGTCAGCCTCCTGGCCGGCTGGCAGCGCCGCGAGGTACGCGTGACCCGCGAGCAGCATCCCCGGCGTGCAGATCCCGCACTGGGCTCCGCCCGTCTCAAGGAAAGCTGCCTGCAGGAGGTCGAGGTGCTCGCCATCGGCCAGTCCCTCGACCGTCGCGACCGACGCGCCCTCCACCTGGCACAGCGGGACGAGACACGAGTCGACGACCGCCCCGTCGACCAGGACCGAGCAGGCACCGCACTCGCCCTCGCCGCATCCCTCCTTGGTGCCCGTCAGCCCGAGATCCTCCCTGAGGACATCGAGCAGGCGTCGCATGCCGGGCGCCTGCACCTGGACGGCATCACCGTTGACGCGGAGCTGGTAGGTCACGGCTTCGCTGGCGCCGATGCGCTGGTTCCCGGAAGCGGCGGCGCCTGGATGCCGGCCAGGGCCGCCAGCACGCGCTCCGGGGTGGCGGGCAGCTCGTGGATCCAGACGCCGGTTGCGTCATGGATGGCGTCCAGCACCGCCGGGGCGGCAACGTCCATTGGCAGCTCGCCGACTCCCTTGGCGCCGTGCGGCGAACCCGAATACGGCTTCTCGATGAGGATGGAGGTGATGCGCGGCGCGTCGAGTGCCGTCGGGATCAGGTACGTCGCCAGCCGGTCGTTCTGGTACCGGCCATCGGTCAGCTTGATCTCCTCGATCGTGGCGTAGCCGACCGCCTGGAGCGTGCCGCCCTCCACCTGGCCTTCTGCCAGGACCGGGTGGATGACGCGACCGATGTCATCCGCAGACACGGCCGACTTCACCGTCACCTCGCCGGTGTCGAGGTCGACGTCCACGTCTGCGACACACGCTGCCCAGCCGAAGCAGGGATACGCGTCGCCGGTGTACGTCTTGTCGTCGAACGGCTCACCGGGATAGGGGC
>VBKA01000167.1 GCA_005879815.1 Chloroflexota bacterium | reverse complement strand
GCGATCATGCAGGCGGCCGAGGTACCGATGCGCACCGCCCGCGTTGCGAGCCAGGCGCTCGGCCTCGCCCGCCGCATCGCGCCGATCGGCAACCGCAACGCGGTGAGCGACGCCGGGGTGGCCGCGCAGCTGACGTCTGCAGCGGTACGGGGCGCCATCCTCAATGTGCGGATCAACCTGCCGCTGCTTCCCGAGGATGCCCCGTTGCGCCAGACCGCGCCCACCGAGCTGGCCCGACTCGAGCGGGAGACGGCCACCCTCGAAGCGGCCGCCATGGCGGATGTCTCGACACGGCTCGGCTGACCCGTAGCTCATGTCCGCCGAGCTCCTCGACGGGAAGACGCTTGCTGGCCAGCTGCGGGAAGAGCTCGCCGTACGGGCGTCAGAGCTTGCCGCGCGCGTCGGTGCGGCGCCGCGATTGGCGATCATCCGCTTCGACGCGGAAGGCCCGTCCGCCGTGTACGTCAGGAGCGTGACAAGGGCCGCGGAGCGGGTGGGGGTCGAGCCCGTCGTGGTCACCATGCAGGCGGACGCGGCGCAGGTCGCCGTCGCTGAACAGATCGAAGGGCTGAACCGGGACCCGAGCGTGGCCGGCATCGTCATCGCCGAACCCCTCCCCGTCGGGCTGTCCAAGACCGAGGTCGCAGTGAGCATCGATCCGGCCAAGGACGTCGATGGGTCAGGTCCCATGAACGCCGGCTGGCTCGCCCGGGGCGAGCCTCGCCTTGTGCCGGCCACGGCGCTTTCGGTGATGACAATCCTTCGGCGGCACGACATTCAGATCGCCGGTCGCCTGGCGGTGGTCGTCGGCCGCTCGCCGGTGATCGGCCGGCCCGCGGCGCAGCTGCTCATCGGCGCGGACGCGACCGTCGTCGTCTGCCACTCGCGCACCCGCGACCTGGGGGTCGAGACGCGCCGCGCGGAGATCCTGGTGGTGGCCGCGGGCCGGCCGGGACTCATCGGTCCCGACATGGTCAGCCCCGGATGCGTCGTGGTCGACTGTGGCATCAACACCACGGCCGCGGGCGTGGTGGGCGACGTGTCCTTCGAGGCCGTTCGAGCGATCGCGGCCGCCATCACGCCGGTCCCCGGAGGCGTTGGGCCGGTGACCTCCATGATGGTCGTGTCGCAGACGATCGATGCCGCGGAGCGGCTTGCCGCGCTGGAGACCCCGAGCTAGCTGGGCAGCAGGCTCGTATCGACGAGCTGCGGAACGCGCGGAGGCGTTCCAGAGATCGGGCTGCCCGAGAGGCCCGCCATGAAGGTCACCGTCTTGGCCCATGCAGACGGGTCGATCGCACCCGCACCGTGAGCGGCCGTGTAGTCGTTCGACCACGTGCCGATCGTGGCCTTCAGGATCGCAAGCTGCGTCCGCCGATCCTGGCCAAGCTCGGGCACGGCCGCGATCGCCGCATCCAGGCCCTTCTGCGGATCGGCCTCGATCTCGTGCATGGCGCGCAGCGTGGCGGCGATGAAGGCCCGCAGCTGCGGGGCCTTGTTGCTGATGGCGGTGGCGCCCGCGATCAGGCCGTTGCCCGGCAGCGGCACAGCCTGGTCGACGCGCAGGACCGTGCTGGGCGTCCCGGACAGCTCGAGCTGCACAGGTTCGTTGTTGATGAAGCCCGTCGCGGCGTCCACGGCTCCCTGGGCCAGCGCGGCACCCTGGCCGAAGTCGGGGTAGAGCTCGATGTCGAGGTCCGATGGCTTGAGTCCGGCCGAGCTCAGCAGCGCCTGGAGCATGATCCAGCTGCTTCCGTACTTCCCTGGGGTTCCGAGCTTTCGGCCGCGGAGGTCGGCGGCGGTCTTGATGCCGCTCGCCTGCTTTGCGTACACGACGTTCGGGAACTGGGCGTAGATGGTGGCCACGTAGCGGACCGGGATGCCCTGGCTGACGGCCGGGATGACGCTCGTCCCGTCGGAGATGCCGACGTCGATGGTGCCCTGCCCCACCAGTGTCACCAGGTCGGGATCGATCTTGTTCTGGA
This sequence comes from Chloroflexota bacterium, assembly GCA_005879815.1. Taxonomy (GTDB): domain Bacteria; phylum Chloroflexota; class Limnocylindria; order QHBO01; family QHBO01; genus CF-82. The sequence goes on along the minus strand of VBKA01000167.1, from coordinate 2,415 downwards.
ACGTCACCTGCAGGCCGGCGTCGCGGTAGTAGCCGGCCTTCTGCGCGAGGTAAAACTGCGCGAACTGGACGCTCGGAATGTAGCCAAGCCCAACGGTCAACGGGGTCGGCGAGGAGGCTGAGCCGGACGCCAATGGGCTCGTCGACCTGGAGCTCGCCGGTCCGCAGGCAACGAGCAGCTGGACGACCAGCAACCCGCCAAGGGCGACGCGGAGGCGCATGGGTCGGCGCGCGGTCGGGCGGCGACCAGGCATCACGCAGCTCTCACCCACGCTCGCCGACCAGCCGACGCTCGACCACCAGGATCAACCAGTAGAGCGCCACGCCGAGCGCGGCGATGGTGACGAGCGTCGCGAACAGGAGCGGCGTGTCGAACAGGCTGCCGCGCGCCAGGTTGATCAGGACGCCGAGCCCGGACTCGCCGCCCGCCCACTCGCCGATGATCGCGCCGATCACCGCGAGCGTAGCCCCCACCCGGATGCCGCCGAAGATCGCGGGCAGGGCTCCCGGGATCTCCAGCCTGGTCAGCACCTGCAGTGGCGTGGCCCGGAAGGCGCGGCCGACCTCGAGCAGCTGGCGATCCACCGAGCCGACGCCGACCATCGTCGCGACCGTGATCGGGAAGAAGACGATGAGCGAACAGATGATGACCTTGGAGGCCAGCCCAGTACCGAACCAGAGCGCGATGAGAGGCGCGAGGGCCAGGATCGGCGTCGCCTGGGCGGCCACCAGGTACGGCGACAGCAGTCGCTCCGCCAGTCTCGATCGAGCCAGCGCGTAACCGGTGACGAGCGCGAGGCCCGAACCGATGAGGAAGCCGAGCAGGATCTCGCTGAGCGTCGTCACAACGTGCGGCTCGATGGTGCCATCGCGCCAGGCGGCGACGAGGCGAGCGGCAACGACCTCGGGCGGCGGCAGGATGAAGATGGGATAGCCGCCGATCACGACGAGCAGCTTCCAGGCGATGACGAACCCGGTCGCAACCGCAACCACCGGAAGGAAATCGCGCAGGACGTGGCGAGTCACGCGAGCTCCTCGCGCTCGAGGGCGGCTCGGATCGCCGCCGACACATCGCTCACGATGCTTGCGTCCAGGTCGACCAGGCTCCGGGGACGCCCAAGCCGGATTGGAACCTGGGCCACGATGCGGCCCGGACGCCCCGCCAGAACCACGACCCGATCAGCCAGGAAGATCGCCTCCGAGATCGAGTGGGTGACGAGCAGGATCGTGGTGCCGGTGGTGCGCCAGATCGATTGCAGGGCCACGTTGAATCGTTCGCGGGTGAGGGCGTCGAGCGCGCTGAACGGCTCGTCCAGCAGCAGCACGGCAGGTTCGAGAGCCAGGGCCCTGGCGATGGCGGTTCGTTGCCGCATCCCTCCCGAGAGCTGGTGCGGCCGGAGCCGCTCGACATCCGGAGCTCCGACCAGGCGCAGGAGGTCGCGGGCCCGGGCTTCGCGCGCGCCTCGCGACCAGCCCGCCAGCTCGAGCGGGAATGCGACGTTCTCCAGCGCCGAGCGCCACGGCAGCAGGCGGGGCTCCTGGAACACGAATCCCACCCCCAGGTCCGGCCCGCGGACCTCGCGGCCCCCAACTGTCACCTCGCCGTGATCCGGGGCCAGCAGACCGGCAATCAGCTTGAGCAGCGTGCTCTTTCCGGTCCCATTGGCGCCGATGACGGCCACCAGCTCGCCAGGCGCGACCTCGAACGAGACGTCCGCGAGCGCGGGGCGCGGCGGATCGTCCCGATAGCCGAAGGAACAGTGGCGGACCGCGATCGCCGCGTGGTGGCCGGTGGGCTGTGTCGGCGCCTGGCCGGCGGGGCTCGCCGGCGTGGCAACCCGGTTGGTCTGCGTCGTCTTCGTCCCGATGCTCCTCGCTCGCCTCGGGGCCATACGACGCGCGCAGCGTCCCGATGACCGGGCCGCGGCCGCCACCTTCTCTCATCCGGACTGTACCGTCGGCTCCGCTCACGACGCCATCGATCTGGCAGCCGCTCGGATCTGCTGACACCCGGCAATGCGCATGCGCCGGGCCGCTCGTGGGCTCGACCTCGCACCGCGAGGCCGCTACCACCGGTCGGGAATCACACCCTGCCCCGAAGGTGGAACGAGTCTAGCAGTCCGGCTGCTGCGCGGCCTCGCCGGCTTCAGTCGCGAGGTGAGCCGAGCGATCCGAGCCGGTGCACGGTCGGCGCGAGGGCGGGCCACAGCCCGACGTAGGCGTCGAAGAGGGCGTCGTAGGTGGCCCGATGCGCCGGATTCGGCTCGCAACGCTGCGTGATCCGCACCATGGACCTAATGGCCTCGATGGTGTCCGGGTACCAGCCGAGGCCGGTGGCGCCGATCAGCGCAGCCCCCAGCAAGGCAGCCTCGCGCACTTCCGGGACGGCGACCGGTACATCCAGCACGTCGGCCTT
>VBKA01000149.1 GCA_005879815.1 Chloroflexota bacterium | reverse complement strand
CGATCAGCGCGGGTGCGCGCGTGGTGACCGAGCAGCGCCGGGGGTACGGCAGCGCCTACATCCGTGGTTTCGCCGAAGCGCGTGGCGAGGTCATCGTGATGGGCGACTCCGACGACACGTATGACTTCAGCAATCTCAGCTCCCTGATCGAGCCCCTCGGCGCGGGATACGACCTGGTGCTGGGAAATAGATTCCGGGGTGGACTCGAGCCGGACGCCATGCCGTGGGCGCATCGGTACCTGGGAACGCCAGTCATCAATTTCCTGATCAGGCTCTTCTCCGGCGTCCGCATCGGTGACAGCCAGAGCGGCCTGCGGGCTTTCCGGCGCGCCGCCCAACCCGCGCTGCAACTCCGATCGGCAGGGATGGAGCTCGCCTCGGAGATGATCGTGCGCGCCGCCCGCACTGGCATGCGCATTACCGAGGTCCCGACGCGCTACTACGCGCGCCAGGCTCCGAGCAAGCTGAGCACCGTGCGGGACGGGTGGCGACATTTGCGCTTCCTGCTTCTTGCGGCTCCCGATTTTCTGTTTGTGCTTCCGGGACTGCTGCTCACGGTTCTGGGGCTTGCCACCTTCGCGATCTCCTTCCTCTCACCCACCGGTGTCACCTTGCGCTCGCTGACTTGGCAGCCAGTCTTCGCGGGCGCGATCTTTCTGGCGATTGGTGTCAACTCCGCGCTGCTAGGCGTCATCGCCAAGATTCATGCCTGCTCACGTGGCCTGCTGCCCGAGGATGCGTGGGTTCGCATCTATCGTCGTTACTTCCGGCTCGAATGGGTCCTGCTCCTGGCGGTAGTGCTCTTCGTCGGCGGCGGCATCGTCGACGCGGTGCTGTTCGCCGTGTGGACATCCGGCGGCCGGGTTGAGAGCGGCCTTCAGCTGGCCGCCCTGGCTCAGACCCTGCTGATCGTGGGAGCCGAGCTCGGCATGTCGGCCTTTCTCGTCGTCGCGATTGACTCACCGTGAACCGCGCCTCGGAGAGGAGGGCGCCGTCTGACACGGGCCGGCTCAAGATCGCCCTGGTCTACGACGCCCGATATCCCGATCACCATGGCGGGGCCGAACGCCGGTATCACGAGATCGCATGGCGGCTTGCCCAGAAGCACGACGTCGAGTACATCACCTGGGGCTATCCGGGCGATTCGACCGCCGCAGCGAGCGCCGGCTATCGAGTTCGCGCCATCGATACTGCCCCACCGCTATACGGAGCCGATGGCAAGCGAACCGTCCGCGAGGCGGTCAGCTTCGCCGCACGGATGCTGCCCACCCTCGTCCGAGGCAGCTACGACGTCATCGATTGCTCCGCTACGCCCTACATCCCGCTGTATGCGTGCTGGCTGGCATCGCGAGTCTCACGGACTCCGCTCGTGGTGACCTGGCACGAGTTCTGGGGCGACCACTGGCTCAGCTACCTTCCGCGACGGCCCTTCGTCGCGCGGGTGGCACGCCGGATGGAGCAAGACGGTCGGCACATCGGCGATCGCCTCGTTCCGGTCTCCGCATTCACGGCGCGGCGCATGGGAGTATCGGAAGACGACCCACGCGTGCGAGTCGTCGGGAACGGTGTGGCCGTGGACGAGATCCGCGATGCACCTCCGCAACCGAGGACGGACGTCGTCTACCTCGGGCGGCTGATTGACGAGAAACGCGTGGACCTGCTGCTGCACGCGATCGCGCGGCTGAGCGAGACCTTGCCGCGGATGACCTGTCTTGTGGCGGGCGAAGGTCCGGAGCGACCGGCCCTTGAGGGTCTGGCGGCATCCTTGGGACTCGGGCAGCGGGTGCGCTTCGTTGGAAATCTCGATAGCCGGGAGGTCTATGGTCACCTCAAGAGCGCACGCGTCATGGTGCTGCCGTCGGTGCGCGAGGGATTCGGAATCGCGGTGCTGGAAGCACAAGCTGCCGGAGCTGTCCCGATTGTCGTGCGCAGCCCGACGAGCGCTGCACCGGACCTGATCCGAGATGGGGTCGACGGCTTGGTCTGCGAAGCGTCGGCCGAGTCATTGGCTGGCGCAATCCGTCAAATCCTCAGCGACGCCCCCGAACGGGCGGCGCTGGCCAGGCGTGCCCGCCGCGCCGCACGACGGCGGGACTGGGCACGGGTCGCGGATCAAATGGAGCACGTGTACCGAGATGCCGCGGCGTTGACGGATCCGGTCCGGCGTAGGCGGCAGGTGAGCCCCTCGTGTCCATGATCGAGCGAGTGGCCCTGACGACTGCGGGCGTCAGAGACCGATGGCTGCGTCCCAGGCTCGCGCCTGCCAGCGATCGCGCCGCGGCGGCCGCGCGGCTTGCCTCCGAGACCTGGGCGCTGCCATTGCTCCTCACGCTAGCTGTTGCAGCGGGCATCGGCTTCGTCTCGGCCATCACCCCCATCAGTGGACGGGGCGATTTTGGGCAGTGGCTGATGACGTCGCGCTATTACCTGGGGCAGGGTGTGCCGTCCTATCGAGTGGTGACAGACCTGCCGCCGCTTGTTCCCGCGCTGCTGGCTGTCATTCGCATCGGGATACAGGATCCGGCGATCGCGCTCCAGACGCTCAACATCCTGGTCTTGTTGGGTCTGGCGCTGAGCTTCTTCGCCGTCGGCGCGGTCCTTCTCGAAGACCCCCACGGCGGGCTTCTGAGTGCGGTCGTCGCGTTCCTCGTCACCGATCGCTTCCTCGAGCTCGCCGCGTTCGGCGGGCTGCTGCAATCTGTGTCGATCCTCTTCATCAATCTCGCGGTGGCCGCCTTCGCCCGCGCCGGCACCGCGCGTGAGCGATCAACGCGGTGGTGGACGCTGGGCAGCGGCAGCCTCGCGCTGGCGGCGCTGGCCCACGTCGGCACCGCTATCATCGGGATCCCGATCGGCATCTCGGTGGCGGTCTTCTTCCTTCTCAAGAAGCGACGGCTGGGCTGGCGGAGGATCGCATCATTCGCCTGGCCATCTGTGGTTGTGCTCGCTGCGCTTGCGATCTACCTCTGGGTGGTTCTGCTGCCGGCTGGGCGGGACTACGTGACGAATCCGGCGAGCCTCGGTTACCGCGGCCCGGGTCGCCTCCTCAGCGGTCTTTTCTCCTTCTGGCCAACCACGGTGGTGATGCTCGTCGGCGGGGCGGCAATCGTTCTTGGCGTGGTCGGCGAGCTTATGCGAAGGACCCCGGGCCTCCGCGTCGCTCTGCTGCTGTGGGCAGGCGTCGCGTGGGGTGCCCTGCTCTACGCATCCGTCACCGGGGCATCGACCGACTATCCGCGATTCGCGACGCTCGTGATCGCGCCACTCGTCATTGGCGCAGCGGGGGCATTGACGTGGCTGGCCCAGGCATTGCGCACCTACCTTCGTGAGCTCGCCGGACTGGGCCGGTCTCCGCTCGTGATCCCCATCGGTGCGGCCGCCCTGATCCTGGTGATGTCCCCCTTTGCGATGCTCCGCTACCAGACGCAGATGAGCGTGTACGGGACACGCGATCCCGACTCGTTGAGCGCCGCGGTCCGTTATCTGGATCAGGCCCTCGGCAGCGACCGCGGCGCCGTGCTCACCTCGGTCAGAGACGGCAAGTGGTTCGAGGGCGTGACGGGCCGCGATGCACTCTTCAGCCAACCAGTCCGCTACGCGTTTCGTCCCATCGAGTGGAAACGCAGCATCGATGCCGACGCCATCCTGCGCACCAGCGCGGCCCTGACGAATGAGTTCTTCTTCGTGAAGTTCACCGCGACCGCCACATCGGGAACTGTCACCGCGCCGCGCGGCTTGGTCATCGCCGCGAACCATGGTGGAGAGTTTGTCGACCTGCTGCAGATTCAGGCATCCGATACCAAGATCACCACCACAGCCTCGGTCGTCTCGGTGGCGGAAGCCGGCCCAAAGAGCGTCACGACGAAGATCGGCCCCCAGGAGGCCAGCATCCGCACGACCTGGAGCCACGCCGCGGGTCGGGCTGCCATCTCGTACGACCAGACCCTCACGCTCCTGAAGAACGGTTCGACACTGGCCATCACGGCAAGCGCGCCGGGCAATCACCTCCAGACCCAGCTGCGACCGGTTGGCGGCATGGCACTCACTTCCGCTCACGTGACCGGTCAGGAGGCCGATGTCTGCCTCACCCAGATTGGTGATCGGGAGCCCTGCCTTCGCATCTGGGCGTCGCAGCCGGACGTCGTGGTGGCGGCCAGCGATCGTGGTCTGAGCGTCGAATCGAGGACGTCATCAACCATCCGCCTGTACGTGACCGATCTCACGGCCGGTCCGCCGTCGGTCGGGCTGGAGGTCATCGATCCCAGGAATCTGGTTGCGCAGTATCGGGTGAGCGCCGCCCTCCTTTCGCTGACCGACCCGATCTTCCCGGCGCGGCGCCAGCGTCTGGAGGCACTCGGATTCCGCGTCGCGCACATGATCGGGACCTACGCGGTCCTCTTCCGCGGAGCCTCGCCAGCACCGCCATGAGCGCCGCACC